>CALWXR010000042.1 GCA_944385535.1 uncultured Oscillospiraceae bacterium | reverse complement strand
TTTCCCGCATTTGCATCATTCTTTCGGATAGAAAATCTGGTTTCTTGCGTAAGCTGAGTTAACCAGATAAGCATATTCCAATTTATAAGCAGGCATCCTTTGGGGCGCCTGCTTTTCTTCTTAGCGGGTGACCTTTTCCGTCACGAACGTGTCGCACGCTCCTGCGCCTCAACCAACGGACTTTTCAGAATCCATAAGTGCCAGAATCTCTCGACTGCCTGAAGATGACAGGGGGGAGGTGCGGCGGAATCAACGGAGTAGGGTGGTTCCGCCGCAGAAAAAACAGGTCATCCCGAGCGTAGCCGAGGGATCCACGCATTTATCGTCAGTAGGCATCCAAATGGTTCCTGCGCCACATCCAACGAACATTTCAAGGCCCATAAGTGCCAGGATCTCTCGGCTTCGCGCAAAATGGCATGCTTTAGACATTTTTCCATTCTCCGGCTTTGGGGGAGGAAACGGTGATAACGCAGCATCATGACCGATCTTACGGCCATAATACCCCAGCCAAAAGGACATTTCCGGCACTTTCCCCAGGGGCGCGCCGCGCTTCCATTTAAGTACTTGACATTCGCACCGGTTGCTTGTACAATAGATTTGGTATGGTGTACGCTGCCTGAGTTTACTTTTTAGGCGCGTTTCATTGATAACCGGCGAAAGAGCCGGGGTATGCGTTTTGCGCCCTATGCTGGCGTTTAGCTTTGATTTTAGCCGGGCTTTCCGGCCTCTTTTCATGCTTAATTTCACACAGGGGACAATGCGCCCACCCCTTCTGCGCCTATTTTACAAGAAGGAGGTGTGCTGCGAATTTATGGTTACCGCAATTATATCCATCGTTGTTGGTTTGATCTGCCTGGCTGTAGGCTTTGTGGTTGGTATGACCTACCGCAAGAACGTAGCCGAGCGGGAGATCGGCTCCGCCGAGGCGGAAGCTACCCGGCTGATCAACGAAGCCATCCGCGCCGGTGAGAGCCGGAAGAAGGAAATGCTTCTGGAAGCCAAGGACGAGATCCATAAATCACGTACAGAACACGACAAGGAAGTCAAAGAGCGCCGCGCCGAGCTGAGCAAGCAGGAGCGCCGTCTGGAACAGAAGGAAGCTTCTCTGGACAAAAAGACCGAGGCCTTCGAGCGGAAGGAAGAGGAACTGAACAAGAAACTCCACAAAGTGGCAGAAACCCAGGCCCAGGCTGACCAGATCAAGCAGCAGCAGCTGGAAACCCTGGAAAAGATCTCTGATCTGACCCAGGAGCAGGCGAAACAGTATTTGCTGAAGTCTGTGGAAGAGGACGTCCGCCATGACGCCGCCATGAAGATCAAGGAGATCGAGCAGCGGCTGAAGGATGAGGCCGAGGAGAAGGGCCGGGAGATCATCGCCACCGCCATCCAGCGCTGCGCCGCCGATCATGCTGCGGAGACCACCGTTTCCGTAGTGACCTTGCCCAACGACGAAATGAAGGGCCGGATTATCGGCCGGGAAGGCCGGAACATCCGCACCCTGGAAACCATCACCGGCGTAGATCTGATCATTGACGATACGCCCGAAGCCATCACCGTTTCCAGCTTTGACCCGGTCCGCCGGGAGATCGCCCGTCTGGCTCTGGAAAAGCTCATCGCCGACGGCCGGATCCATCCCACCCGCATTGAGGACATGGTGGAGAAGGCCCGGAAGGAAGTGGACCGCACCATTCGGGAGGAAGGCGAGCGGGCCTGCTACGAGACCGGCGTTCACAATCTGAACCCGGAACTGGTAAAGATCCTGGGCCGTCAGAAGTACCGTACCTCCTACGGTCAGAACGTGCTGAATCACTCCATCGAAGTTGCCCACATTGCCGGTCTGATGGCAGCAGAACTGGGCGTGGATGTGGCCATGGCCAAGCGGGCCGGTCTGCTTCACGACCTGGGCAAGTCCATCGACCACGAGGTGGAAGGCAGCCATGTACAGCTGGGCGCGGATCTGGCCCGGAAGTACAAGGAAAATGCCGTTGTGGTCAACGCCATTGAAGCCCACCACGGCGACGTGGAGCCCAAGACCGTCATCGCAGTGCTGATCCAGGCTGCCGACGCCATCTCCGCCGCCCGTCCCGGCGCCCGCCGAGAGAATGTGGAGAACTATATCCGCCGCCTGGAAAAGCTGGAGGAGCTGACAGGTTCCTACCCCGGCGTGGAAAAGTCCTACGCCATTCAGGCAGGCCGGGAGGTTCGGATTATGGTCAAGCCGGAAGTGGTCACCGAGGACAATATGATCCTCCTAGCCAGAGACATTGCCAAGAAGATCGAAGCCGAGTTGGAATATCCCGGCCAGATCAAGGTCAATGTAATCCGGGAGACCAAAGCGGTGGAATACGCCAAGTAAGCGGATCCAAGCCTTCTATGAACCAATTGCGGCGCAGCAGTTAGCTGCGCCGCTTATCTTTTGGTTCTATGGCAATAGTTGGGGTAGAGGCAACATAAAGTATTTCGCTCCCATGTCAATGGCTGGGGCAGAATAATGGCCGGGAGCCCCGTTTGGCTCCCGGCCTTATTTTTGGACCGATGGCGCGAAAGGGGTGCGCGGCCTTCAGTCTGTTTCCTTGCTTGTAAAGAAGTTCTTTTCCTTCTTCAAGCCGCGCCAGGCGTTGGCGTTTTCATCCTTTTCAATGCCGAAGAAATCCATGGCCTTTTCCAGGGCCTGATCCCAAAATCTCCACTCATGGCCAAAGCCTTCCACCATTTCAAAGGTTATGGGAATCTGTTCTCTCCGGCACATGGCCTCAAACTCCAGATAATAGTCGCTGAGGAAGTCCTCGCCGCCCATGGTAAAGTACAGTTTTGGCAACGTACCGGCTCTGTGCTGCTCCAAAATCTGCCGCCAGGAGTTCTCCGGTGAATTTTTCAGCGCCTCAAATCCGCCCTGGTTACGTACCTGATTTACCCAGCGCTGGCTGTCCGATCCCAGGGCATACCGGGAATCGTCCTCCATCGCGTCATAGTGAAAGGGCGCCCAAGACATGATGCATCCGGCGGCAAACAGTTCCGGATTATTCAGCAAATACTTCAGCGCGCCGGAGCCGCCCATAGACAGGCCGGTGATGAAATTATCCTCCTTCTTCTCAGAAGCGGGGAACCACCCCCGAATCAGCGGGATCAGCTCCCGCAGGAAGTAATTCCACATATCGTAGCCTGCGGCAAAGCCCGGCCAGTTTACATAATCTGTATTTAACCCGGAGGGCATGACACAAATCAGATTTCGTTCCCGGGCATAGACCTCCAGCATGGTTCGGCGGACCCAGTCGGTATGGTCGCCGAAGGTGCCGTGAAGCAGCCACAGCACCGGGTACTTCCTTCCGGAGGTGTAAAAGGCCCCCGGTTCCCGGTCTCTGGGGCAGTCCGGCAGAAATACGGAAATTTTGGTGTTGCCATGGAGATATTGACTCTCCAGGGTCATTTCTACCAGTGACATAGAATCGCCTCCTGTTTACAGATCCGTCCGCACGACGACCTTCATGTAATCGCCGGGATTCTTCTCAATGTCAATAATGGTCTGTGCCGCCTCCTCCAGAGGGATCACCTTCGTCAGCAGAGCCTTTACATCCACCTTACCAGAAGCGATCAGCTCAATGGCCTCCTCGAATTCTCCGGCACTGGTCCGGGCGCCCCGGACGTCGATTTCCTTGCGGGTAATCACATCCGTAGGCAGGGATGTTTCTTCATGAGGCCAGCCGGTAAAGGTAACCCGTCCCGCATTGCATACCAGATCCAGACAGGAGCGGATGCAGGCGTTTGCTCCGGAGCATTCCATAACCAGCTGGCACAGTCTCCCGCCGGTAATCTCCGTCACAGCGCTGACCACATCGATCTGAGAAGAATTCACCGTATAGGCAATGCCCACACTTTTGGCAAATGCCAGCCGCTCCGGCACCAGATCGATAATAATCGCATGGGCGCCGTATGCCTGGGCAATCATGCCCGCCAGTACGCCGATGGTTCCGGCGCCAAAAATGGCGCAGTACTCGCCTTCCTTCAGCGCTCCCCGGTGGATGCCGTGAAGCGCGATGGTCAAGGGCTCGGCAATAGCCGCCATGGTCCAGTCCATTTCGTCGGGGATCTTGATCAGCATGTCCGCCGGGTGGCAGTGGTACTCGGCCATGCCGCCGTCCACGTGGACTCCCAACACATGCAGATCCGTGCAGCAGTTCGTTCTTCCAATGGAGCAGGGATAGCATTTTCCGCAGTACAGATAGGGGTCAATGATCACCCGATCGCCTGGCTGTATCCCCCCGGGATTGTTCTCCGGGATGGATTCTACAATGCCCGCCAGCTCATGGCCAATAATCCTGGGATAGGTGACCAGGGAGTTTGTTCCCCGAAACGCCCCGATGTCACTGCCGCAAATACCTGCCGCCACGATTTTGATCAAGGCCTCTCCCGGCTTGGGTACAGGCTTGTCAATTTCCTGGCACAGAATCTTCCGGGGCGCCTCCAATTTGATTGCTTTCATTCTTTCACCAACTTCTTTCCAAATCAATATTTACATACCTTCCCAGGCTCAGGCTTTCCAAAGTCATTGCGCTTATTGAGCCAATTGACGCACAAGGGGAACCACTGACCTACGTTGACCGGCAACTCATAGCCATAGGCCACCAGCGGAGAGCTCAGAGACATCCCATGGGGTCCTTCCCCAAACAGGTGCAGCTCAAAGGGGACTCCGGCGGCATACAGCTTTTCTGAAAAACGAAGATAATCGGTACAATCCAGCATGTCCTCCCGGGTGATCCACAAAAAGGCGGGAACCGTTTCTCCGGAGATATAGTTGCTGGTGTCCGCTTCCGGCGGCAGCTGACGGCTGATGGCCGCCACTCCGTCCAGCTTGGAGGCGCCCTTCATCCGGCGGGAAATGGCGTTAAAGTCCAGAGCAGCGTAGCACAGCACCATTGCGTTAGGCTTGTTGCCCCCCTCCGGAATCCCCAGCCGTTGGCACAGTCCCGGTGTGTTCCACTGGGTTCCCAGCATAGCGCACACATGGCCTCCCGCGGAAAATCCGCACACAGCAATTTTTTCCGGATCGATGTTAAATTCCCCCGCATGGCTGCGAACAAACCACACCGCTTTGGAGATATCCTCCAGGGGATTGGGAAAGGCAGAGCGCTCCTGCAGGGAATAGTGCAGCACAAACGCCTGATACCCTTGCTGCAGGAAGGACAGGGCCACCGGCTCCCCCTCCCGCTGGGAAAGGAACCAGTATCCGCCCCCCGGGCACACGATCACTGCGGGACGCCCTTCCGGCTCCCAGGGATCCCGGTTGTTCCACTTGACCGTGGAGCGTTCCATCACATAGGTCGTCAGCGTTACTGTCCCGTCCTGGGACAGGGGATAGATCTCATTTTTCATAGCAATCCTCCTTGGCTATTTCCTCGCGAATTTACCCAAATATGCCTCCAGTATCCGTGGGTCGTTCTTCAGCTCCTTTGCGGGCCCTTCAATATTGATCTGGCCATGCTCCAGGATATATCCATAGTCGGAAACATTCAGCGCCAGCTTCGCGTTCTGCTCGATGAGCAGGATGGGCACCTGCTGCTCCTTGTTGATGGCCACAATCTGCTGGAACAACTCCTCCACCACCAACGGCGCCAGGCCCATGGAGGGCTCATCCAGAAGCAGCAGCTTGGGCCTTGCCATCAGAGCCCGGCCGATCGCCAGCATCTGCTGCTCGCCGCCGGAAAGGCTCCAGCCCTTCTGATCCCGCCGCTCCCGAAGCCGGGGAAACAGGTTGAATACCTTCTCCACATCCTCATCATAGGACATCCGGCCGAAAAATCCGTGCCAGGGGATGGAACCAACCTCCAGATTCTGGTATACCGTCAGGCCGGGAAATATATGCCGCCCCTCGGGGACATGGATGATTCCTTCTTTGGCCACCTTGGCCGAGGAAATCTCCGTCAGCTCTTTCCCATCCCACTGGATAGAGCCCATTGTTTTGACCATGCGGGAGATTGATTTTAATATGGTGGTTTTTCCCGCGCCGTTTGCTCCGATGATACAGCGGATCTGGCCGTCAGGCACTTCCAGATCAATGCCTTTCAGGGCCTCAATAGAACCGTAGTAGGCGTGCAGCCCTTTAATTTTCAGCATCGATATCCCTCCCCAAATACGCTTCGATAACCGCGGGATCACTGGAAACCTGCTCCGGCGTACCCTGGGAAAGGAGCTTTCCGAAGTTTAGCACCGTGACAAAATCGCTGATTCCCATTACAAAGTCCATTTGATGTTCAATGACCACGATCCCCACGCCTTTTTTCGCCGCGAACTGTAGCATCTCCAAAACCCGCATCAGTTCCTTGCTGTTCAGGCCCGCCGCGGGCTCGTCCACCAGCATGATCTTTGGGTGGGTCAGCAAGGCCCGGACGATCTCCAGCAGCTTCCGCTGGCCGTAGGGGAGGGACTGAATGTCCGCGTCCCAATTTACCGTAAATCCGGCCATACCCATCAGCTCCGACAGTTCCGTGTCAAAATCGCTGCGCTTTTTTCCGAAAAAGGAGGAAATATACCCTATTTGATCCGCCAGATCCAGGCCCAGCATCAGATTTTCCCGAATGCTGGAGCGCTGCAAAAACCTAGGGGACTGGAAGGTTCTCGCCAGCCCCATCCGGGCACGGGTATGGGCCGGGAGCTTGGTCACATTTTTTCCATTGATATAGATCTCGCCCTTGTCACAGCTGTAGATGCCGCTGATCAAATTCAGGGTCGTGGTCTTGCCCGCGCCGTTGGGGCCGATCAGCCCCATGATCTGGCCGGGCAGAATCTCAAAGCTTACGTTTTCCGCCGCAATGACGCCGCCGAAGGCTTTGTCTACATGTTCCACTTTTAAAATCGGTTCCATTTATTGACCCACCTCCTGAGAAGCTGTTTTCTTCTTGGAGAATTTATTCGCAAGCCGTTTTTGGGCCTTGGAGAGCAGCATCTGGCCGATCCCCGCAAGGCCGGTGGGCATAAAGATCATCATCAGAATGATCAGAACGCCCTGAATCAGCCGCAGATAGTCCGCCAGGGGACTCAGTACTTCCGGCATCAGTGTGACCAGGAAGGTACCCAGGAAGGTGCCCACCGTGCTGTTGACGCCACCCAGCATCACCATAATCACAAAATTGGTGGCAATCTGGAAGGAGAACAGGGCCGTGCTGACGGTTCCGTTGTGGAAGGCGATCAGGCCCCCGGCCAAACCGGCCAGGGTACCGGCGATGACAAAGGAGATAATTTTCACCTGATAGCAGTTTACGCCAAGAGACTTGGCCGCCAGCTCATTGTCCCGGACGGAGGCCATGCTCCGTCCCAGGGAAGTCCTGCGAATCCGCTCCACAAACAGTCCGCAAAGGATGCACACCGCGAAAAGGAAGAAAAACCATTTATACAGGCTGTCCAGATTGTATCCGAACAAATTCAGATCCGGAATGCCCACAATGCCGTTGGCGCCGCCGGTGAGGGGTTTCAGATTCAAAAACAGGGAAGAGCAGATATACACCAGTCCGATGGTGGCAAAGGTAAAGTAGCCGCCGGACAGCCGGAACAGCAGCGCGCCGATCCACAGACTCATCAAGGCTGTAAAGACCGCCGACAGAACCAAGGCCATCAGCGTAGGCATTCCCAGTGTTTTTGACAATTGGGTGGCGCAGTAGGCGCCCATGCCCATAAAGGAAATTGCCGCGAACGACATCTGACCGCACATGCCCAGCATAATGGAAATGCCCAACGCCGCTACAAAATAGATCAGCGCCGAATTTACCACCGTCATCTGGTAAGGGTTGCATATGGCGGGGATTCCCACCGCGAAGGCAGCGCATGCCAGGAACAGGGTGATCTTCCCGCCGGTGATTTTTTTCGTTTTCATGGGGTCACCTCACGCTTTCTCTGTGTTGGTTTCTCCAAAGAAACCCTGAGGGCGAATCATCAGCATCAGCAGCAGCGCGCCGAACACCACAACATCCTTATAAGTCGTAGTTACATAGGTGCTGTAGGCTTCCAGCAGGCCGATGGTCAGGCACCCTACCACCGCGCCCTTCAAACTGCCCAAGCCGCCGATGATGATCCCGGCAAAGGCCTTGAACTGCAAGGAGGACATGGTGGTACTGATAATAAAAATGGGAGCGATCATCCATCCCGCCAGACCGCAGATGATCATAACAATGATGTAGGTACACAAAACCGTAAGGCTGATAGGAATGCCCAGCAGCTTGGCGGCGTACTGGTCCTGGGAGGCCGCCATCATGGCTTTACCAGCATACATTTTTTCGAACAACGTGAATACGCTCCAGATCACCAGGAAGCCCAGAATGATGACCGCGATATACTGCCACTCTATCACCACAGGCCCAATTTTCAGCAGACCGGGGATCAGCGCCTGGGAGGTTCTTTGCTCCGCTCCGAAGATTAATATCAGAGCTTCCCGGATGATCATATCCGCTCCTAAGGTACAGACCATGGCGGATTGTCCCCATTTGCTGTTTCGCACCGGCATATAGCAGGTATACATAAAAATCGCCGCGTTCACAGAAAAAATAATCAGGCAGCAGATCAGCATGGGGATCAAAGGTAAATTCAGATCATAGGTCAGCCAGAAGCTTACATAAGCGCCAATGGTCATCAGGTCGCCCTGAGCAAAGTTCATTACGCCAATGGCCCGCATCAGCAGCACCAGGCCCATGCCCAGCAAGGCGTAGATCATACCCATGCACAATCCTGACGCTGTTAAAGGAAGGAATGTAGACATTTTTCATTTCACCTCGTTTAAAATAACCCATCGAGCAATATCAATCACCCGATGGGTTTGCTACGCTATTCAGGCCAAGAAATTACTCAGGGACGCTCTACCACGCCGCTTACAACGGCCTCACCGTTTTGAATGGTGACGGCATACATGCTGTCGGAGAAGTTGTGGTTATCCCGGGCGGTCATTACAGACATGGCCCCTTCAAAGCCCTGGATCTTTCCCAGCGCCTCATTGACTGCGGCAGGATCGTCTGTTCCGGCGATCTTCAGAGCCTCCAGTACCAGGCAAATGGCGTCATAGGCGTAAACCGCCAGCACATTGGGCTCCCGGCCCGCCTTTTCCACATACGCTTCCACGTATTCCTTGGCGGCATCTCTGGGGGCGCTGTTGCTCCACTCCGCAATGGAGATCCAGCCTTCGCTGGCTTCATTGCCGGCCAGAGCAAAGACCTCCGCGCTGCACATGGCGCCGGACATGAGCTTGGGGTATTGGAAATCCACATTGTAGGCCGCCTGAAGGATCAAAGACGCGTTGCCCACGTTGCCGATAGCCACCAGGCCATCACAGCCGGAATTGACGATCTGGGTAAAGAAGGGGGAGAAGTTGGTCTCCTGGCTGTCCACCGCGATGACAATGGCGGGTTCCACGCCCTGCTCCTCGAAGTAACCGAGCACCGCGTCGCAGTAGCCCTGGCCGTAGGAGTCATTCTGGTACAGAACCGCAGGTTTCTTTACGTTATACTCTTCATAAGCGGTTTTTGCCAGCATGGCGCCGGACAGGTCGTCGGTCATACGGGGCTGCCAGATGTATTCATTGCCGGAGTTGGCGATGTCCACGGAGCTGCCGCAGGTCATGTAGGGGATCTTATACTCGCTGATCATATCCTGAACCGCCAGGGTATGGGCGCTGACCGCGTTCCCGATTACGGCGGTCAAATCATCGTAGTTCAGGATTTTCATGATGGTGTTGATGTAGCTCTGCTGATCGGAGCCCTGATCCTCGTAGATCAGCTCCACCAGCTTGCCGTCCAGGCCGCCGGCTTCGTTGAATTCCTCCACCGCCAGCTCCAGGGATGCGATCACATAATCGCCATAGTCTTTCATGTCACCGTTCAGGTAAGCGGGCACGCCGATCTTAATGGTGTCTTCCTTCTCAGATTCGTCTGCCCCACAGGCCGCAAGGCCAAGGATCAGTACAGCAGCCAGCATCAGAGAAAGGGCTCTTTTTAACGTTTTCATAGTTTTCCTTCCCTTCATATCAATTCCCGGGCAATCTTTTTTCGCCCGAGTTTTCAGGTTGCTGACCTCCCAGCCTTCACCTGCTTCCTGCGAGCCGGCTTCGGTTCTGTGATATATCAGCATAGTTATTATATCCTACTATCATTTCTTTTTCAATTCGTAAAATTTTATGAATTAACTTTTCCAAAATTGTATAATATAGCTAAAATTTGTTGAATTTTCTTCCAGTTTCATTTCACGCCCCGCCACCTTCTAAATCCTTGTGATATATGACAAAACTTTCCATTTTCCAAAACCTCTGTTAGAATTCTGATATTGAAATTTTTAATTTTTCTGGTATATTTATTATTAGATCGTTGTATCTGAGGTGGCTTATGGAAAAGAAAAGGGCAAATATGAAGGACAAAGCGTATTTCAGGATTCGGCAAATGATCATCTCCGGGCAATTGGTCCCCGGTCAAAAGGTCACAGAGACCCAGCTGGCAGAAATGCTCTCTATGGGCCGTACCCCAGTGCGGGAAGCGGTCTTGTCTCTGGAACAGGATTTTCTGGTTCGCATTCATCCCCGTAAATTCATTGAGATTGCGCCGGTTTCCCTTACCCTGATCAACGATATTTTTGAGCTTCGGATTTATCTGGAGCCTGCGGTTCTGCGCAAGCACGCCTCCAGCATCGACATGATCCGGCTCATCGCCCTGAAGCAGCGGATCACAGAGAACATTTCCATTTATGAACGCGCCCTCTCCAGCCGCTGTGCGGATAT
Organism: uncultured Oscillospiraceae bacterium; assembly: GCA_944385535.1. Classification (GTDB taxonomy): domain Bacteria; phylum Bacillota; class Clostridia; order Oscillospirales; family Oscillospiraceae; genus Faecousia. The sequence continues at coordinate 14,146 of CALWXR010000042.1, read as the reverse complement.
TTCCCGGGCAGGGGAGCAGGATCCTCAATATCCCTGCGATGTGGTCAATGTGGACGAAGAGTTTCACAGCTTGGTGATCGACTGCGGGGATAACAAAATGATCAGCGATCTTTCCTCAAAATATATGGACTACACCTGCGTTCTGTTCAGCCTGAACTCCAGGATGGAATCCTCCCGATCCTATGAAAGCGATAAGGAGCATCTGCGCATTATTGACGCCATCATCAAAAATGATGTGGATCTTGCCGCCAAGCTTCTGGAGGAGCATCTGGTTCTGTCCCGCAGCGAGATCATTCGCGTTCTCATCCAGCGCGACTGCATTTCGGATATCCCCAAAAAGTCCTTATGATACAAGCGCCCTTTTCCCGTATTCCCATGGGCTTCTGGCCGAAAAGGGCGCTGACCTTTCTACCCTGTAAATGAAAATCCAGAGGAGGGCGCTCTATGCCTTTTTTTGACGACCCCAAGGGAGACCTTCAGTGGCTGGAAAAGGAGCTTCTAGCCACGGAACAAGAGGAAGCATCCAACGACAGCTTCAATGACAACGAATTTGATGAATATGGGGATTTTGACAACGCCCCCTATGACGAAGAGGAAGAATTTATCGGTGAGCTGAAGGATCTTCTTCAGGAACCCCGGGAGATTCCTCGCAGATCCAAGTCCCGGCGGGAAACCGACTATATTCCCCAGGAACATGAATCGGATCCCCGGGACGTCTATTACCGGGAGGACTATAAAGCCGACCGGAAGGCCCAAAAAAAGCAGCAGCGGAAGAAAAAGGGAAACGGCTGTTTGATTTGGATTATTGTTATGGAGCTGGCCGCCATAGCCGCCTTGGCCGTATGGTGGTACCTGTGGCTGACATGAATGTGGTAGGCCGGTTCGCGCCCACGCCTTCCGGGCGGATGCACCTGGGCAATGTATTCGCCGCCTTGATCGCGTGGCTTTCCGTCCGATCCCAGGGCGGTGAAATGGTGCTTCGGATGGAGGATCTGGACACCCAGCGAACCAGCGGCGAGTATGCCCGGATTCTGCGGGAGGATCTTGCCTGGCTGGGCCTGGACTACGACCGGGAGACCTCTCCCCAAAGCATGCGCTCCCAGGTTTATGACCGGTATTTTCAAACGCTTCAGGATTTGGGACTTCTTTACCCCTGCTACTGCACCCGCAGTCAGCTGCACAGCGTCAACGCCCCGCACCTATCCGACGGAACCTACGTCTATCCCGGAACCTGCCGGGATCTGACAGAAACCCAGCGGGCATCCTTTACCCGCAGCCCTGCCTGGCGGGTTCGGGTGCCGGACAGAGTTTGGACGCTGGAGGATCGGGTACAGGGCCATTTTGCGCTGAATTTGGCATGGCAATGCGGTGACATGGTGGTGCGCCGGGCAGACGGGGTCTATGTTTACCAGCTGGCAGTCACTGTGGACGATGGGGAAGCGGGGGTCACGGAGGTGGTTCGGGGTATGGATTTGATCAGTTCCGCCCCCCGGCAAATGTATCTTCAGGAGCTGTTTGGCTTTCCCCATCCCGTTTACGGCCACGTGCCCATGCTCCTGGCTCCTGACGGCCGCCGCTTAAGCAAGCGGGATCGGGATCTGGATCTGGGAATCCTCCGCAGCCGCCTGACGCCCCAGGCCCTGATCGGCACCTTGGCCGCCTGCGCTGGGCTGATCGATCGCGTGGAGCCGATTTCCGCCAAAGAGCTGGTCAGCGTTTTCCGCTGGGAAAATCTCCGGCGGGAGGATATTATTCTGGATCCTGCCGGACTGATTCCATAAGGCAGATTGTTTTTTGGAAAATCCGGCAAATTATTCGGTAAAAATCGACAAAATTATGTATATATATCCTATTTACTCTTGCATTATCCTGTGATCAGGAGTATAATGCCTTCAGGTTAAACTCAAAAACGAAGGAGATTCGTCATGACAAAGAAACCTGTTCTCGTTGTCCTGGCCGCCGGTATGGGCAGCCGCTACGGCGGTCTGAAGCAGATCGATCCCGTTGGCTCCCAGGGCGAAGCCATTTTGGACTATTCCATTTACGACGCCTACAAAGCCGGTTTTGAGACCGTTGTCATCATCATCAAGGAAGCCATTCGTAAGGACTTTATGGAGACGGTGGGCAAGCGTCTGGAAAAGTGCCCCATGGAGGTGCGCTATGCCTGCCAGGAGCTGGACGCCCTGCCCGATGGCTATTCCCTGCCCGAGGGCCGGGTGAAGCCCTGGGGCACCTGTCACGCGGTGCTGTGCGCCAAAGAGGCCATTGACGGCGCGCCCTTCGCGGTAATTAACGCCGACGATTACTACGGCAGTTCCGCCTTCCAGGTGATCTACGACTATCTGTCCCAGGCCAAAGCGCCCTATGACTACTGCATGGTCGGCTATGAGCTGGGCAAAACCGTTACCGATCACGGCAGCGTGGCCCGTGGGGTCTGCGTTACCGACGGCAGCGGCATGCTGGTTGGGATCACCGAGCGGACCCGGATTGAAAAGTACGAGGGAGGCATTCATTTCACGGAGGATGGACAGCACTGGACGGATGTTCCCCCGGAAACCACCGTATCCATGAATATGTGGGGCTACATGCCCAGCTTCCTGGAGGAAGTTCAGGCCCGGTTCCCGGCGTTTCTGGACAAGGCGCTGAAAGAGAATCCCCTGAAAGGGGAGTTCTTCCTGCCTTTGGCCGTGGAGCAGCTGCTCCGGGAGAAGAAGGCTACCGTTAAGATTCTGACCTCCCCCGACAAATGGTACGGCGTAACCTACGCAGCCGACAAGCCCACGGTGGTGGCCGCCCTGAAGGCCATGACCGACTCCGGCAAATACCCCGACGGCCTCTGGGCGGGCAGCGCCCGGTGACAATTTTGTTCTGTTACCCTGGCTTTGGGCGTCACTGGGGCGCTTCACACCCATCGGCAGAGAATCGCCGGTTGGTTTCTGTGCTTCCAACAAATATATACCGCGGCAGTTCCTGACGAACTGCCGCAGCATTTTTATTCTTCCAGTATTTTTATTGCTTGACGGTACTTTTCCAACCTGGCCAAAGCCCGTTCATCCACCCGGTCCCAGCGGCTTACGTCGCTGTTATGCTTTCCGTTTCACCGCCGCAGCGATGGGATTTTCCTTGACCGCCTTCACATAATCCAGATAGGGCACCCCTGGATCGTGGGTCAGCAGGGCCACCGCTTCCAGGACCCGGCGGGAAAACCCCATGGCCTTCAGATCGGACAGGGTATAGCAGGTGTCCTCCACCACGTCATGAAGCAGGGCCACAATGGTGGTATCCTCGTCTTTCATCTGCTCCGCCAGGTGAATGGGATGGAATACATAGGGAAGTCCCGCCTTATCCACCTGATCCTTATGGGCCTGAAAGCACAGCTTCATGGCCTTTTTCGTATCCGGTGTATGGAGCATGGTCATTCCCCGCTTCCGGTGAGGATCTTGGCAAGCTCGGAATCCCCGTCCAGGATCACGGTCTTTTCCTCCCCGTCCAGGCTGGTCTTCAGGGCATCCAGGGCCAGGGTGAAAGCGTAGAACTCCTTTTTGTCTTCCGTATCGTAAGCCTCAGCCAGCAGGCGCATATATTCCGCTTCGCCTTCGGCTTCCAATTTGGCGGCTTCCGCCTGGGCGTTGGAAATGAGAATGTTCACCTGCTTATCCACATCGTTGTGGATGATGGAAGCTTCGTAGTTGCCGTCGGCGGTGTATTTCTCCGCAATCTGGTTCCGTTCGGAGATCATCCGGGCATACACCGCGTTCAGATTGCTCTCCGGCAGATCGAACTGCTTGATCTTCACGTCCTCCACGTTGATGCCGTAGGCGGCGGCCTCCTCATCCACCTTCACAGCGATATCCTCATAGATCTCGTTCCGCTCCGCACCGTCGTTCATATTGATGATATCCGCCTGGGCCAGGGTGCCCATGTCGGTTTTCAGGGCGCTGTAGGTAATGGCGTCCAGCCGTTCCTCCGCCTTGGCGGTGGTGCCGATGGTCTGATAAAACAGCTTGGGATCGGAGATGTTCCACAGGATATAACAGTCTACCGTCATATTTTGCTTATCCGAGGTGAGCACCTCGGAAGGGGGGATGTCATACAGCTGGGTGGCCTTGGTGAAATACTTTACACTGTCCACAAAGGGGATCTTAAAATGCAGACCGGCGGTATCCACTGTATCTATGATCTTGGAGAACCGGACGATACAGGCGTATTCATTTTCCTGGACGGTAAAGGTGCCGTTGAATAGCACAAGACACACGATCACCGCCAGAGCAATTAACAGTCGCTTTATAAGCTTCATCACTTTTCACCTCCGTTGGTCTGCACCATAGGCTCCAGGGGCAGCAGGGTCTGCACATCAGAGCCGGAGCCCGTGTTGATATACAGCTTCACCCCGGGCAGGGCCTGGGCAATGGCTTCATAGTACATTCTGGTATGGGTAATGCCCGGGTTCTGGGCGTATTCGGCATACATGGCCTCGAACATAGCCACCTGCTCCACCGCCTCGTTGATCCGCTTCTGCTTCAAATATTCCGCGTTCTGGATCAGCTTGTCCGCTTCCGCCTGGGCCTGGGGCAGTTGGGCGTTTTGGTAGGCCTTGGCGTCGTTGATCACCGTCTCCGCCTGCTGTTTGGCGGTCTCCACCGCCTTGAAGGCCTCAATGACCTCCTGGGTAGGGGGCTCCGCATCCTGGATCTTCACATCCACCAGAGTCAGACCGATGTCGTATTCCGCCAGAATATCCGTCACCAGCTCTTTCACCTGCATCTGGATGTTTTCCTTCCCGTCGGTAAGCACCGCGTCCACGGTGGAGGATCCGATGACATTGCGCACCTGACTTTGAATCAAATTCCGCAGGATCATTTCCGGGTTGTTGGAGGAATAGAGGTATTTCACCGGATCGGAGATCTTGTATTCTACAAAAAAGTCCGCGTTGACAATGTTATAGTCGCCGGTGATCATGGTGCTTTCGTCTTCGTTCACATTGTAGCCGGTTTCTGTGCTGCTGTAGCCCAGTTCGATTTTCTGGTATACATTCACATCCACCTTTCTTACCTGCTGGATCCCAAAGGGCAGCTTGAAGTGAACGCCCGCGTCGGTCACATCCGTGACCTTTCCAAAGGTGGTGACCACCGCCTGCTGCTTATCATCCACCGTGTAAAAGCAGGTAAGCCCAAGGATCACCACCGCCGCGATGACCACGCCCAGCAGAATGGTTTTGCCTGCCTTTTTCAGATCCGGTTTTTTCCTGGGCTGCTTTGGCTGGTCTCCAGACCAGCGATAGGTTCCGTTTTCATCCATAGTTTGTTACTCCTTTACTGTTGATTCTGCTGTAACTGTTCCAGCATGGATTCCGCCTCCGATTTCAGCCGTCCGGCCACCCATGCGGTTAACATAACTCTAAGCATGCGAATCAGCTTTTCCCGTGCCCCGGGCACGATCTCCTCATAGCAATCCGCCACTTGCCGGACGGCTTCCTCCCATTCCTGTTCTCCGCCTATGTATCTGGCCCGAGCGGCCAGGCTGACAAAGAGGAAGTAGAGCAGGGTGTCGTCTACCAGATCATCGCTTTCGTCGGAAAGGCTGCCGTTGATGTAGGACAGCAAACGGCAGATTTTTTCCAGAGGGAACACCCCCTTGAGCATGTTGATATTCAGGATCCGGCACAGCTGCTCCATGTCATAGCGTTTCCCCTTGGGGGAGGGGAGAAACCCCCGCTTGACCCAATTCTGAATGGTGTAGGCCTCCAAACCGGTAATGCTGGCTACCTGGCTGAGCACCATCCCTCCGGGAAGAAACATGGATTGGAACATTCTGTCAATCTTGTCCGCGTCCTCCCGCCGGGCTGTCAGGGTGGTTCCGGGAATCGTCCACTCCATAATATTGCCTCCTTTCCTTGTGGATCATTTCGCCGTAATATGATTATATCATATGGTCATATGACCGTCAATAGGGGAGTCAATTTTTTTATGTATCCTTGAAAAGCAAATTCCCCTCTTTACGAACAGAAAAAATTGTTGTACAATAATATGCACATGAAATTGGGAGGTGTGTCCATGAACTGCATGAAGTGCGGTCGGGAAATCGACGATGGGCAGTGTTTTTGCCCGGACTGTCTGCTGGATATGGAGCGCTATCCGGTAAAGCCGGGTACCGCGGTGCTGCTTCCCAAGCGTCAGTCCGCTGATAGCCAAAAGAAGGGTCATACCCGGCGCAAGGGAATGCCCAGCCAGGAAGAGCAGATCAAGGCGCTGAAATTCCGTGTTCGGGTTCTCACCGCAATGGTCTTTCTGCTTCTGGCCATGGTGGCCGCTATGGTCTTGCCCGCGTACCGGTACTTCTTTGTGGATCCGGTGATTCCGGGACAGAATTACTCCGCCGCGCCTGTTACGGATTCCGCAAGCAGTGACTGAATGTTTCACGTGAAACACTCCGCCAAACAGGGAAGCACCCTGTAAAAAAGTTTCACGTGAAACAATACAGAAAGGATAAGGAGGCGGAATATGGGAAAAATCATTGCAGTTGTCAATCAGAAAGGCGGGGTAGGGAAAACCACCACCGCTGTCAATCTGACAGCCGCGCTCAAGGACTTAGGGCTGAAGGTATTGCTCTGCGACTTTGATCCGCAGGCAAACGCCACCTCCGGCCTGGGTCTGGAAAAACGGAAGATCAAATATTCCATCTATGACGTAACCATCAACAACGTACCCATGGAGGAGGCGGTGATAAGCACACCCTACGGAGATGTGCTTCCGTCCTCAGCGGATCTGGCAGGAGCCACCGTGGAGCTGATCTCCACAGAGCACCGGGAGCGGCAGCTGGACAAGGCTCTGGCAAAAGCAAGGGAGCGGTATGATCTGGTGTTCATCGACTGTCCCCCATCCCTGGAACTGCTGACTCTGAACGCCCTGTGCGCCGCCGATGGGATCCTGGTGCCGGTACAGTGCGAATACTACGCGCTGGAAGGATTGAGCGATCTCATGTCTACTCTGCGCACGGTGAAAAAGCGAATGAATCCCAAGCTGGAGATCTTTGGGGTCGCCTTAACCATGTTTGACGGCAGAACCAACTTCTCCGCCCAGGTAGCCCAGGAGGTTCGCCGTCATTTTCCGGGGAAGGTATTCTCCACCGTCATACCCAGAAACATCCGCCTTGCCGAGGCCCCCAGTCACGGGATCCCGGTAATGGCCTATGACCGATCCAGCCGGGGTTCCGCCGCATACCAGGCAATGGCAGAGGAAATCAAGGAGAAATTAAGCCGCGGCTAAATACTGCAACAACGAGGTGAGAAATTTGGCATCAAACAAAGGACTGGGAAAGGGATTGGGCGCCCTGCTGGGGGACTTCAACGAAGAACCGGAAGAAAAAAGCGCCTATCAACTGATGCCCATTTACAAGGTGGAGCCAAACCCGGACCAGCCCAGACAAGACTTTGACCAGGAGGAGCTTCAGGCTCTGGCGGATTCCATTGCCATTCACGGGGTGATCCAGCCCCTGACCGTTCGCCAGCTGCCCAGCGGCTACTATCAGATCATCGCCGGAGAACGGCGGTGGCGCGCCGCCAGAATGGCAAATCTGAGCGAAATCCCTGTAGTAGTCATCGAGGCCGACGATAAGAAGGCCATGGAGCTGGCCCTGATCGAAAATCTTCAGCGTCAGGATCTGAACCCTGTGGAAGAGGCCCTGGGCTATCAATCCTTAATGGAGGAATACGGACTCACCCAGGAGGAGGCGGCAAACAGGGTAGGGAAGTCCCGGCCCGCTGTAGCAAATTCCCTCCGGCTTTTGAATCTATGCCCGGAGGTTCTGGAACGGGTAAAGACAGGAGAACTCTCCGCCGGACACGCCAGGGCGGTTTTGCAGCTGAAATCAGAAAAAAAGCAGCAGGAAGCCGCTCAAAAGATCATTGCCCTGGGATTATCCGTCCGTCAGGCGGAACTGCTGTGCAAAAACATGCAGCGGGAGCCCGCTCCGGCAAAGGAGCCGGTGTTCGCGGTGGACTACCTGGCAGAGTGTGAAAAAAGTCTTTCCAAGCATCTGGGCCGGGGCGTGAAAATCGTGAACGGGAAGAAAAAAGGAAAGTTTGAACTGGAATTTTACGGACAAGAGGACCTGCAAGTTCTTTTGGACGCTTTGATGAAATTGAAATGATCCAAAAAATCAAGGAGAGGTACCAACATGTTAGACATTAAGAAAATCAAAGAAAACCCGGATAAGGTAAAGGCCGGACTAAAAGCAAAAGAAGTAGACTGCGACGCCACCATTGACCAGATTCTGGCGCTGGATGTGAAGATCCGTGGTCTGAAAACCTCCACCGAGACACAGACCGCCCAGAAAAACAAGCTGGCAAAGGAAAACGGCAAGCTGTTCGGTCAGAAGAAGGCGGCGGAAAAGAAGGGGGAGGACACTTCCTCCATAGACGCCGCGATCGAAGCCAACAAGCAGGAATCCATCCGACTGGACAATGAGATTGCCGAAGAAGTCAAGGAGCTGGCCCAGCTCCAGGTGGAATACAAAACCGCCATGCTCAGCCTGCCCAACCTGCCTGACGAGGATCTGCTGCCCGGCGGCAAGGAAAACAACCAGCCCCTGCGCTACAGCGGCCACAAACCGGAATTTGCCTTTGAACCCAAGCACCATGTGGATCTGTGCCAGAACCTGGGGCTTATCGATTATGAGCGGGGCGTGAAGCTGGCCGGTTCGGGCAACTGGATGTACACCGGTATGGGCGCCCGTCTGGAGTGGGCCCTGCTGAACTACTTCATTGACACCCACATTGCCGACGGCTACGATTTTATTCTGCCTCCCCACATGCTGGAGTACATGTGCGGCGAGACAGCCGGTCAGTTTCCAAAGTTTGCCGACGAAGTGTACAAAATCGCCAACCCCACCGACGATCGGATTCACTACATGCTGCCCACCGCGGAAGCCGCCCTGTGCTCCATCTACCGGGATGAAATTCTCACCGAGGCGGATCTGCCCAAAAAACTGTTTGCCTACACACCCTGCTTCCGCCGGGAAGCCGGTTCCCATCGTGCCGACGAACGGGGCATGGTCCGGGGCCATCAGTTCAACAAGGTGGAAATGTTCCAGTTCACCCGCCCCGAGGATTCCGACGCGGCCTTTGAAGAGCTGGTGACCAAGGCGGAAAAGCTGGTGGAGGGCCTGGGCTTCCACTTCCGTACCGTAAAGCTGGCAGCCGGGGACTGCTCCGCTTCCATGGCCCGGACCTATGACATCGAGATTCTGATCCCATCCATGGACGGCTATAAGGAAGTTTCTTCCGTGTCCAACGCCCGGGATTACCAGGCCCGCCGGGGCAATATCCGTTTCCGCCGGGAGGCCACCGGTAAGCCGGAATTTGTACACACCCTGAACGGCTCCGGCCTTGCTACCAGCCGAATCTTCCCGGCTCTGGTGGAGCAGAACCAGAGAGCAGACGGCTCCATTGTGGTACCCGAGGTACTGAGAAAGTATCTGGGCGGCCTGGAAGTCATCGAAAAAAAATAAGCATGCGAAAAGCGGAAAGGCAAACCCTTTCCGCTTTCTTTACGAAGAAAGGAAAATCCCTATGAGAAAAATCGGCAAACCAAAATGATGGGATGAATTTACCGCCTTCGCCATCAAAGGCAACGCCATGGCCCTGGCCGTCGGTACCATCATCGGCTCCGCCTTCTCCACCATCACTAAAAGCCTCACCGATGATGTCATCATGCCCATCGTCTCCATCTTCCTGGGCGGCATTGATTTTTCGGAAATGAAGCTGGTGCTGCCCGGGCTTTTCAGCGACCCGGTATTGGACGAAGGAGGAAATGAAATTCTGAATACCCTGAACTACGGAAAATTCCTCTCCGCTGCGATTAACTTCTTAATCCTGGCCCTGGTGGTATTTTTCCTGGTAAAGGGACTGAACAAATTATCGGAAGTGGGAAAGAAAAAAGAAGCGGAAGCCGCTGCCCTTTCTCCGGAACCCCCCAAAGCAACAAAGGAAGAGCTGCTTCTCACCGAGATCCGTGACCTAATAAAGGAACAGAATGAATTTGTCCACAAAGATTAACAACTCTGTGGAAAAACAAGTGGTTAGCATAGAGTAACTGTCAAAATTGTTATGAAATCGATACGAAAACAGCGATTCCCATTTGACTTTTTTACCCCATGGCCGTATAATGAAATTTGGTAGACAAATTACCGAACACAGTAATTTCTATAAAAAGGACGGATCAGGACATGTATAAAATTGTTCGCAAAAAAGAACTGAATTCCTCCGTCACCCTGATGGACATTGAAGCCCCCTTCGTTGCCAAGAAGGCCAAGGCCGGTCAGTTCATCATCTTCCGCGTGGACGAAATGGGTGAGCGGGTTCCTCTGACCATTGCCGGATACGACCGGGAAGCCGGTACCGTTACCATTATTTTCCAGAAGGTTGGCTTCTCCACCAATGCTCTGGGCGCGCTCAACGAGGGCGACTATATCCGGGACTTCGTAGGCCCTCTGGGCAAGCCCACCCCCGTGGAAGGGAAGAAGAAGGTCTGTGTGGTTGGCGGCGGCGTAGGCTGCGCCATCGCCCTGCCCTCTGCCCGGGGATTTAAGGAAGCGGGTGCGGAAGTCACCGTTATTGTAGGCTTCCGGAATAAGGACATTGTGATCCTGGAAGAGGAATTCAAGGAAGTGGCCGATCACTTCATAATGATGACCGACGACGGCTCCTACGGCCGCCATGGTCTGGTGACCCAGCCCCTGCAGGAGCTGCTGGAGCAGGGCGAACAGTTTGACGAGGTTCTGGCCATCGGCCCCGTGCCTATGATGAAGTTCGTGTGCAAGACCACCGAGCCCTTCGGCGTACACACCAGCGTGTCCCTGAACCCCATTATGATTGACGGCACCGGCATGTGCGGCGGCTGCCGGGTCACCGTAGGGGGCGAGACCAAGTTCGCCTGTGTGGACGGCCCGGAATTCGACGGCCACAAGGTGGACTTCGCCGAGCTGATGAGCCGGAACGGCACCTATCGGGAGCGGGAGGCGGAGGTCAACAATACCCACACCTGCCGCATCGAATCCATGGGCAAGGCCCTGATTCAGTAAAGGAGGACGAGGACTATGGCAAATATGACCCTTACCAAAACCCCTATGCCGGAACAGGACCCCAAGGTTCGTGCCCGGAACTTTAAGGAAGTTACTCTGGGCTACACCCCGGAAATGGCCATTGAGGAAGCCAACCGCTGCTTAGGCTGCAAGAACCCCAAGTGCGTGGAAGGCTGCCCGGTCAATGTTCGCATCCCCGAATTTATCAAGAAGGTCCAGGAGGGCGACTTCAAGGCCGCCTATGAGATCATCGCCTCCACCAACGCCCTGCCCGCTCTGTCCGGCCGGGTATGCCCCCAGGAAACCCAGTGCGAATGCAAGTGCGTCCGGGGCATCAAGGGCGAGCCGGTAGCCATCGGCCGTCTGGAGCGGTTCGTGGCCGACTGGTATCTGGAGAATGTGAACGAGATCCCCAAGAAGGTGGAACCCAACGGTGTGAAGGTAGCCGTGGTTGGTTCCGGCCCTGCCGGTCTCACCTGCGCCAGCGACCTGGCCAAGATGGGCTACCAGGTTACCATTTTTGAAGCCCTCCACACCGCCGGCGGCGTGCTGGTGTACGGCATTCCCGAGTTCCGTCTGCCCAAGGCCATTGTTGCCAACGAGGTCACCAAGCTGGAGGCCCAGGGCGTGGAAGTGATGACCAACATGGTCATCGGCCGTGTCCTGACCATTGACGAACTGTTTGAAATGGGCTACAAGGCCGTCTTTGTAGGCTCCGGCGCGGGCCTGCCCATGTTTATGAACATCCCCGGCGAGGCTCTGAAGGGCGTTATGTCCGCCAACGAGTATCTGACCCGTACCAACCTGATGAAGGCCTACACCGAGGAAGCGGACACCCCCGTGATCCAGTCCAAGGCCGTGGCCGTGGTAGGCGGCGGCAACGTGGCTATGGACGCCGCCCGGTGCGCCATGCGTCTGGGCGCTGAAAACGTGTACATCGTCTACCGCCGGGGCGAGGCGGAAATGCCCGCCCGTCTGGAAGAGCAGCACCACGCCAAGGAAGAGGGCATCCAGTTCAAAACCCTGTGCAACCCGGTGGAGATTCTGGGTGACGAAACCGGCCGTGTCTGCGGCATCAAGTGCATCCGTATGGAGCTGGGTGAGCCGGACGCCTCCGGCCGCCGCCGTCCCATCGCCATTCCCGGCAGCGAGTTCGTGCTGGATGTGGATACGGTAATCATGTCCCTGGGCACCAGCCCCAACCCCCTGATTCGCTCCACCACCCCCGGTCTGGACACCAACCGGAAGGGCTGCCTGATTGTGGACGAGAACGAGATGACCACCAGAGAAGGCGTGTTTGCCGGCGGCGACGCGGTCACCGGCGCTGCCACCGTCATTCTGGCTATGGGCGCGGGCAAAAAGGGCGCCGCCGCCATTCACGAATTCCTACAGAAGTAATTTCTGGCTTGTCTCCAGCATCAAACGCATCTGTCAAAATAATCATTCTATCCTTACAAAACACCTGGGCGCCAGCAAAACCGGCGCCCAGATATTTTTTAATTCAGATTTAATCGCTTGCTGACAAACCCGTGCATCAGAAAGTAGCTTCCCAGCCCAATGACTAGATAAAGAATAATCTGGGGAAAGATCAACGTGAAAAACTCCCCGCTGCCCGATTCCACCATCCTCATTCCGCTGCCAAAGAAGGTAGCCATCACAAACACAGACAGAAGGATTTGCACCCCATGGAATACAGCCAGGGCAGCCAAAACCTTATGCTTTTTCGCGATAATGGAGCCAATGGTGATCGCCAGCATGGCCACCAGCAGCTGGGAAAGGCTGCCTGCAATCAAATAGAGCCCAAACAGCACCGCATTGCCGATTCCAACCATTTCCAAGCTTCTGCCCAGAGAATCCGCGAACTGGACGGTCATTTCCATCCGCCGTCCATCCAAGTCACTGCCTCCGAAAAAGAGAATGATAAACATGGAAACCGCGAAAACGACAATGCCCACCACACAGCCAATCACACAGGTACAAAAGGCGGATAGGAGATTCTCATGATTTTTCACCGGCAATGTAAAGGTCAGATACCCCTGATCCGTAAAGCGGCTCTTATAGAAAAAAGCCAACACCAGGAAGACACAAGCCCCAAAGACCAGGATCACACAGAAGAACGCCGCGACCAATGCCAGCGCCGCAAAGACCGTGATCAGATCCCGATCACCGGAATGCTCCATCACCCGCAAAGCGCCGCAGCCCACCAGGCCGGACAGCAGTCCAATCAAACTAACCAGGCCCAGGCTGTCACGCACCGCCCGCAAATCGTGCTTTAACAATTTGGCAAACATGAAAACACCTCCCGAAACAGTTCATCCAAAGATTTGCCCGTATCCTCCCGAATGGTATCCACACAGCCGCCTTTGATCAGCCTGCCCTGGGAAAGAAACAGAAAGTCGTCCAATATCCGCTCCACATCGGCTATCAAATGGGTAGAAATCAAAATGGTGGCTTCCGGCGCGAAATTGGTAATGATGGTATTGAGGATATAATCCCGAGCGGCAGGGTCCACGCCGCCGATCGGCTCATCCAACAGGTACAGCCTTGCCCGGCGGGACATGACCAGCACCAGCTGAACCTTCTCCTGATTGCCTTTGGACAATTCCCGGAACCGGGCCTGTCGGGAAATGCCCAAGCTGCTGAGCATTTCCTCGGCCCGCTGCCGGTCAAAGTCGGCGTAAAAGTCCTGGAAATAATCCAGCTGCTCACAGATCTTGGTCTGCCTGCCAAAATAGGGCCGGTCAGGCAGATAGGACACCAGCGCCTTTGTTTCAGGCCCCACTTTTTTGCCGCAAATTTGGATCTCCCCGGATGTGGGCGTGAGAAGCCCCGCGGCGATCTTAAGAAACGTGGTCTTGCCGCTGCCGTTGGGCCCCAGCAATCCAATGATCTTTCCCTGAGGCAAATTCAAAGATAACTGATCCAAAGCCTGGCAGCCGCCATATCCTTTGGAAAGATCCCTGGCTGTCAAAACATATTCTTCCACCGTTTATTCCTCCTGTTACTATATATTTGCCCCGGATGTGTGGTAGCCAGCTACGAGCCGGGACAACTCGTTGCCTAAGCT
>CALWXR010000041.1 GCA_944385535.1 uncultured Oscillospiraceae bacterium | reverse complement strand
TAGAAAATAGCTGTATTGTGTTGCTACTGTACAGTTATTGGACTATAAGCTGAGCCTGCGCGAATAATTCAGGTTTACTATTAACATCAGTGGATTTTAATGATAGAATATCTTTGTAAGGGCAGGACGAAAATGAAACGCGGCTTCGTTTCTGACTGCTTTGGTTGCGGGGAAGCACCACCAATGCCTGAGCTTTCCGGTTTCTTTACCTGGTTTTTGCGTAAATACGATTCCGGGGGATCATTCCTACAAACGATGGGGGAGATGAGATTGAAAAAGATACGATCACTGATTCTGGCGGGGACGATTCTGTTTGGGCTGGCAGCCTGTGACAATGCGCTGGATCCTGCTTTGGTTACCGATCCGGCGGAAACGGAAGCGTTTGTCTTGACCGGCGATGCGCAGCTTCCTCGCAATGAGACATTATACTTTGCCGGACAGCAGTGGGGAAGCGTGAACGGATGGAATATCATGGGCTATGACCAGAACAATGCTATGGCAATTGCTTCCAGCGCCGGATATCGTAGCGTCATGTTTGAAACATTGTACATGTGGGACATGCTCTCCGGCACCATGAAGGGCCTGCTTGCCAATGATGACTGGGAATGGAACGAGGATATGAGCAAACTGACACTGACCATTAAGGACGCGGCCATGTGGTCTGACGGCACCCCTGTGACAGCGGAGGATGTGAAACGCACTTGGGAGGTAAGCTATGAGATTCAGAACGAAACTGGAGTTACTTATGGGAAATATATCGATTCCATTGAAGCGGAAGGAAAGCGTGTCACCATCCATTGCAGGCTGGATGAACATGGCGTCCCGGTGAACCCTCTTAAGGTCAAAGACTTTTTGGTCCTGGCGCCCATTGCGCAGGCGGCTTGGATCGACAAATTGTATGAACGGTGCCAAGGGAATGCCCGAAAAATCCTCCAGGATCCCGGGGAAGATGTTGTTTGGTCCGGGCCTTACTGCAAGTTCTATGCGGATGATCAGAAAGTGGTTTTGATACGGGATGATCACTACTGGGGACAGGATGCTTCCATGTGGGGCAAGCTGCCGCTCCCCAAATACCTGGCGCACTATATTTATGAGGATAACGCCGCCGGAGAAGCGGCGCTTAAGGCTGGGGAAGTGGATGTGTACCAGCAGTTTATTGAGAATGTTCAGGATCTGTGGCTGGAAGAAGACTTGCCAATTTCCACTTACTATCAAGACGCGCCCTATATGGTTGGCGCGACTATGCCTACGGCCTGGTTCAATATGAATCTCCCGGTTTTGAAGGAAAATGTGGATCTTCGCAAAGCGATTGCCTACGCGGTGGACTATGACGCGATTGCTTCTTTAGCTCTGAAGGATCAATCTGCTTCTTTCACAGAGGTTCCCCGCTCGCTAATGAATCCTACCGATGGGGAGCAGGCGCTGTATGACCGTGAAGCTGTGGCTGCGCTCCAATGGGAAGGAAATGATGTGGTGACGGCACAAAAGCTCCTTGACAGCGCGGGAATCGTCGACAGCGATGGGGACGGCTGGCGGGAGTGGAAGGGTGAGAAGCTCACCCTGAATGCCTGCTGCCCAAATGGCTGGAAGGATTGGCAAATCGCGTTGGAAATTGTGGCTGCGGCGGGGGAGAAGATCGGCATTCACATCCATACGAAATACCCGGACTGGACGGAATATCAAACGGTGTTTATAGACCCAGATCAGGAAGAGTACGCCATCTTCCTGTGGTCTCCGGATGCGTCCTCTCCATCCAACCCATGGAGCCGGGTGAATCAGCTCATGGGCAAGGATTTTGTAGGGATTGATAATAATTGGTCCGGCAACTGGGGGCAGTACGTCAACGAGGAAGCGGACAGTCTGATTAAGAAGATCCCGTTTACCACAGACCGGGAAGAATTAAAGCTTATTTACACCAGACTGACGGAAATATATCTCAGTGAGGTTCCCAGCTTTTCCTTAATGTATCGCCCATGGGTGTTCTGCACGGTGAACGAATCTGTCTGGACAAACTTCCCTTCCGCAAAGGACGGCCGGGGGATCCCGCCCACCGCTTGTACCGATGGGTATGGGATCCGTGGGTTATATGAACTGAAGCTGGCAGAATGATCCGATCATTACAAAGCCCAGGCTGCTCCCGGAGCGGCCTGGGCTTCGATTTACTCGTGGAAGGAAAGCGGGGTATCGTATATCACATGTCCGGACTCCAAAATCTCGCCGTCCACGGTGATGGAAACGGTGTCGGCATCATAGGCGGATAATATGGTATTTACCACACTGCCTATGAGAACGTACTCGCCGGAGCTGCCCTGGGATAAAACCAGATCCCGGAAGGCAGAATTGAAATCCACCTGAACCTGGGCGCCGGTGACAGTAAGCTGATTGATGGCGACAGTATCGGTCAGAACACCGGCACGGATCAATTCTTCCACAATGGAAGATTCGGTAACAGAGGGCAGGGAAACTTCTTCCGTGACGAATCCGTCTGCCGACTCGTTTGGCCGGTATAGCAGGAATGTCTCTGAAGCGGTGGATTCAACCATGGTAGATGGGGTGGTATCTGCTGTCTGGGCGATGGTGGATGGGGCGGTATCTGTTGCCTGAGCGACGCCGGAAGAACTGCATCCGGCTAAAAGGAAACAGAGCAGAAGAATGCTGGCAATGATTTTCATTGGAATGGTACTCCTTTCTTTGACTGCCGCGGCTGTGCCTGACGGCGATGTCCGGTTGTTATGACTTTGCATAAAAAGCGCTTCCTGGGAAGCTTCATTTTGAAGTACCCCAGGAAGCGTCATTTTTATGAAAGGGGGAAATGGATGTGAAGATCAGCCGAGACTTACGTAATCCATGCAGACCCAGCCGTCGCTGATGCAGCCCCAGGCAGTGTCGCCCACCTCAACCTGGTAAAAGACCTCAACCTCGTCGCCTTCATCCAGGGAGCCTACGGAATCGTAACCGGTGCCCGGGCCGCTGCGGATGTTCACATCATTGCCGGTCATCACACCGCTTTCAGTTTGCCCCACGTCGGTGCCGTCGATGTACACATAGTCCAGGGAGATCCAGCCCTTATTGGTGCAGCCCCAGGTGACATCGTTATAAGTAAACTGCTCCAGAATGGTCACCCGGTCGCCGCTGTTGTAAGAACCGGAAGCGGTGTAGTTGGTACCGGGACCGGTACGGATATTCAGTCCATTGCCGGTCACAATGCCCTTGGCGGTGTTGGTGCCGGTGGTACCGTCCTGATAGACATAGTTCAGGCTGATCCAGCCGTCCTCAGTGCGGCCCCAATCGCCGCTCTTTTCCAGGATCTCCACCCGGGTGCCGTAGGGCAGGTTGCCAAGCTTGTCGCCGTCGGTGCTGGCGGTGCTGCGGACATTCAGTCCGGAGGCGGCGGTCACAATGCCCTTGGCAATGACGGTGGTGCTGCCGTTTCCGGTGGTATTGTCATTGCCGCTGGTGCCGGTATTGTCATCAGTGCCGGTATTGTCATTAGTGCCGCTGTCGCCGGTGGTGTTCACATATTCCATGCTGATCCAGCCCTTGCTGGTACGGCCCCAGCCGTTGCTCTGCTCCAAAATAGTGACAACATCGCCCTTTACATAGGAGCCCACCTTATCGCTGGTCATGGACGCCTCACTGCGGATATTGAGCTGGGAAGCGGTAATCACGCCTTTGATGTTTGTCTCCTGAACCGACTCGGTGGCGGACGGTTCGGTTTCGTCTGTGGAGGATGTGGTCTCGTCTGTATTGTTGCCGGGATCCTCGGAATCTACGAGCATATCCACGTAGTCCAGGCAGATCCAGCCAACAATAGGCTCGGCAATTCGGCCCCATTCAATGCCTACCACCGTATGACGGCTGGTAATCTCTACCACAATGCCTGCGTCCAAAGTGCCCATGACGCGGGCGTCTTTGGCAGGAGAAGCATAGACACTAAGCTGGTTTGTAACGGTAGCCATATTTTCATTGATTTCTATGGGTTCCGTGGTTGTGGGCGGAACTGTGCCGTCTGTGGGATCACTGGGATCTGAAGTATCCAGATTGAGACTGGGCTGGGATTCGGTTGTATCAGTGACGTCATTCTGATTCAGACATCCGGTAAAGAGGCATGTCAAAAGAAGAATGGCGGCGGTCAGGCTCAGTATTTTTCTGAGCGTTCTGGTTATAGAGAAATTCATGGCGTTACCTCACTTTCGTGTCATTTCTCGATCCTATTATAATGGTAAAGGGGGCGGATTGTCAATAGCGTAAGAATTTCTTAATAAAATTACAGGGATACCATATGCTTCCATTGGTGAAAGTTGCCAATTATTGTGTAACATGGCTGCTGTGCTGGTTTGCCGCGATTTGACTCAGTGCTTGCCGATTGGAGCGATACAGGCTTGCCAGGTTGTCGTCATAGCCAATGACGCAGGGATTCATTTTTTAGTTTTTAGTTTTTTTCATCATATCCATAGAGAACGCTTCCTTTCGCTTTTTCCGTGATGGTTTCATCATAGCTATGAAAGGGGAGAAAGTCAAGAAATTGATATTATTTTTGAAATGGCTGCAGAATTATTTTTGTAAATTTTTTCGTACCCTTGACAAGAAAGAGGAAAAGGTGGTAAAATATCTTAGAATTGAATATCGCGTTGAGCGGAAAGAGTACCGAATGACAAACCATGAGAGAGCCGGGATCCCAGGCTGAAAGTCCCGGCGGGGGCGTCGCGGGAACGTGCATCCGGGAGCGAAAGAATGTTTAAGTAATAAATGAGAGTGGAACCGCGGCTATTACCGCCTCTTGTACCCAAATGCGGACAAGAGGCTTTTATTTTTGCAAATCAAATTGGAGGGAAGTCTATGTATTTGTATAACTCATTGTCTCATAAAAAAGAACTGTTTGTGCCCAACAACCCGGATCAGGTCAAGATGTATACCTGCGGCCCTACGGTGTACCATTATGCCCACATCGGCAATCTGCGCACCTATATTATGGAGGACGTGCTGGAAAAATCCCTGCGGTATCTGGGCTATCCTGTGAAGCGGGTCATGAACATTACGGATGTTGGGCATCTGGCCTCTGACGCGGATACCGGCGAGGACAAAATGGTCAAGGGCGCCAAGCGGGAAAACAAGACCGTATTGGAGATCGCAAAGTATTATACCGACGCCTTCTTTGCCGATTGTGACAAGTTGAATATCAAACGGCCGGATGTGGTGGAGCCTGCCACAAACTGCATTGACGAATATATTCATATGATCCAGACACTGCTGGAAAAGGGCTCGGCTTATCAGGCGGGGGGAAACATTTACTTTGATACTTCCACGCTGGAAAAGTACTACGTGTTCAACGATCACGATGAAGAGGATCTGGCGGTAGGCGTTCGGGAAGGCGTGGAAGAGGATCCCAACAAAAAGAATAAAAACGATTTTGTTCTGTGGTTTACCAAAAGCAAATTTGAGGATCAGGCTCTGAAATGGGATTCCCCTTGGGGCGTGGGATACCCCGGATGGCATATTGAATGCTCCTGCATTTCCATGAAGCATTTGGGGGATGATCTGGACATTCATGCCGGCGGTATTGACAACGCGTTCCCCCACCATACCAACGAGATCGCCCAGTCGGAAAGCTACCTGGGACACAAGTGGTGCAACTACTGGTTCCATGTGCATCATCTGAATACGGATACCGGCAAAATGAGCAAGTCCAAAGGGGAGTTCCTGACGGTCTCCCTGCTGGAACGCAAGGGCTATGATCCCATGGCCTATCGATTGTTCTGCCTTCAGAGCCATTACCGCCGGAACTTGGTGTTCAGCTGGGAGAATCTGGACAATGCGGTAGCGGCCTATGACAAGCTTGTTGCCAGAATCGCCGCCTTGAAGCAGGACGGTGAAGTAGAGCAGGCGGCCTTCCAGCAGCTGAAGGCACGGTTTGTGGGCGCGCTGAACGGTGATTTGAATACCTCTGTAGCGGTTACCGCGTTGTATGACGTTTTGAAAGCCAAGTGTAATGACGCCACCAAGCTGGCTCTGATTACCGATTTTGAACAGGTGCTTTCTTTGAATCTGATTCCGGCTGCCAACGCGCTAAAGCAAAAGCAGGCAGAGGAAGAAGCCGCCAACGCGGATCCGGAGATCGACGCGCTGGTGGCAGCCCGCACCCAGGCCAAGAAGGAAAAGAATTTCCCGGAAGCGGATCGGATCCGGGATGAACTGAAGCTGCGGGGCATTGAAATCATTGATACGCCCCAGGGAACCAAATGGAGAAAAGTATGAAGCTGCTGATTCTGGACGGCAACAGCGTAATCAACCGGGCCTATTTCGGCGTAAAGCCCCTGACCAATCGGGAGGGGCTTTATACCCATGCCATCTACGGCTTCCTGAACATCCTGGAGAGGATGGAGAAGGAGGAACAGCCGGAGGCAGTCTGTGTTGCCTTTGACCTTCACGGCCCTACCTTCCGTCATCTGAAATACGACGGCTATAAAGCAAACCGTCACGGCATGCCGGAAGAACTGGCCCAACAGATGCCGGTGATGAAAGAGGTGCTTCGGGCAATGAACATTCCCATTTACGAATGCGCCGGCTGGGAAGCGGACGACGTGATCGGCACCGTAGGCAAGATCTGCTCCCAGCAGGAATGGGAATGTGTGATCGTTACCGGCGACCGGGATTCTTTGCAGCTGATCGATGAGAATGTTCATGTAAAGCTGGTGATCTCCAAGCCTGGTCAAACAGCCGCAACGCTGTATGACCGGGAAAAATTTCAGGAGGAATACGGCTTCGAGCCCAAAAAGCTGATCGACCTGAAAGCGCTGATGGGCGATTCTTCGGACAACATCCCCGGTGTTGCCGGCGTAGGCCCGAAAACCGCCAAGGATCTGCTGCTGAAATTCGGAAGCCTGGATGGGGTTTATGAACATCTGGACGATCCCTCTATCCGGCCCAAGCTCCGGGAGAAGCTGGAAAAGGATCGGGAAAACGCCTATCTTTCCTACGATTTGGCTACCATCCGTCCGGAAGCGCCCATTGCGTTTCAGCCAAAAGACGCCATCGTCCGTCCGTATAACCGGACGCAGCTGTACGCGCTGTTTCAAAAGCTGGAGTTTGTGCGGCTGATCGACCGGTATGGCCTGCGAGGCGCCGCCGCGGAGGCGTCCAAGCCGGAGAAAAGCGTGGAACCCCTTCCCAAGCGGGAATCCATGCCGGAAAATGTTGCAGGCTGCGCTGTGTATATTTCCCCGGACGGCGCGGTGGGTCTGGCCTGGGAAGAAGGGGTATGCGCCCTGACGCCGATGGAGGCGCAAATGGCCGGACTCTCTCTGGAAGGAAAAGAGATGATCCTTCATGACAGCAAAACCGCCATGCATCGAATGGATGATATGGGGATCCCCTATGGAGATGCGGTCTTTGATACGGCCCTTGCGGCCTATGACCTGAATCCCTCCCAGTCGGAGTATCCGGTTTCCAAGCTGGCTACCAACTTCCTGGGAATTTCCGTGGAGGACGGCGACGCGGCCGCCTGTGCCGAGGCGATATGGCATTTGCGGCGGGTTACGGAGGATTCCCTGAAGGAAAGCGGCATGGAGAAGCTCTATTATGAGATGGAACTGCCCCTGTGCCAGGTCCTGTATCGTATGGAAAAGCGGGGAATCTGTATCCACCGTGGTCAACTGGAGCAGTTCGGCGAAATGCTTTCTCAGCGGATCGCGTCCTGCGAGGAAGTGATCTTCTCCTATTCCGGCGACAAATTCAATATCAATTCCACCAAGCAATTGGGGGAGCTGCTGTTTGAAAAGCTGGGACTTCCGCCGGTGAAGAAAACAAAAACCGGATATTCTACCAATGCGGAAGTGCTGGAAAAGCTGAAAAACAAGCATCCGATCATTCCGGCCATTATGGACTATCGGATGCTGACCAAGCTGAAATCCACCTATGCGGACGGGCTTATCAAGGAGATCCGGGAGGACGGCCGAATCCACACCACCTTCCAGAATCTGGTGACGGCTACCGGACGGCTGTCCTCCACAGAACCCAATCTGCAAAACATTCCCGTTCGGACGGATCTGGGGGCGGAGATCCGAAAAATGTTTGTCCCCAGGGATGGGTATGTCCTGGTGGACGCGGACTACAGCCAGATTGAACTGCGGGTGCTGGCCCATATTGCCGATGATAAAGCCATGCAGGAGGCGTTCTGCGGCGGTGTGGATATTCATACCGCCACTGCCGCCCAGGTGTTTGGCATTCCGGTGGACAGCGTGACGCCCCTCCAGCGCCGCCATGCCAAAGCTGTAAATTTTGGAATTGTATACGGCATTTCCGAGTTTTCCCTGGCAGAGGATATCGGTGTCAGCCGCTATGAAGCCAGGGACTATATTGACAGCTATTTAACCAATTACCACGGAGTACGGGAGTATATGAAGCGGGTGGTAGAGGAGGCCAGGGCTATGGGCTATACCCAGACCCTTTACGGCCGCCGCCGGTATATCCCTGAGCTGAAAAGCAGCAACTTTAACATCCGAAGCGGCGCGGAACGGATCGCGCTGAATACACCGATTCAGGGCACGGCGGCGGATCTGATTAAATTGGCCATGATCCGGGTGGAAACAGCGCTGAATCAGCATTATCCCCAGGCGCAGCTTCTGCTGCAGGTTCACGACGAGCTGATCGTGGAATGCCCTGAAGAAATTGCCCCGGAGGTCGCTTCCCTGGTCAGCCGGGAAATGGAGGATGTGGCAAAGCTGAAGGTTCCTCTGACCGCGGAGGCAAAATACGGAAAGAGTTGGTACGAAGCAAAATGATGATCTTACCCATGACGCTGGAACATGTGCCGCAGATCGCCATGCTGGAGAAAATCTGCTTTTCGGATCCATGGAGCGAAAAGAGCATTTGTTCTGAACTGGAAAACCCGCTGTCGTACTGGCTGGTATGTGTGATAGATAATACGGTGGCGGGATATGTGGGCTCCCAAACCGTATTGGGACAGACGGATATGATGAATCTTGCGGTGCACCCGGATTACCGCCGCCGGGGGATTGCCCAGAAGCTTATTCATGCCCTTATAGCAGAACTGAAGGCCCGGGGGAGTCATTGCCTGACTCTGGAAGTGCGCCCGTCCAATCTGCCTGCTATCCGCTTATATGAAGGCTTGGGTTTTGCGGAAGCAGGCAGACGGCCCAATTACTATTCCCATCCCAGAGAGGATGGACTGATCCTGAGAAAGGAGTGGGTGTGTTGAATATCTTGGCAGTGGAATCGTCCTGTGACGAAACAGCGGTGGCCATTGTCCGGGACGGCAGGGAAGTGCTGACGGACTGCATCGCTTCTCAGGTGGATCTGCATCGGATCTACGGCGGGGTTGTCCCGGAAATCGCTTCCCGGAAGCATATGGAAGCCATCTACGGATTGGCGGATCAGGCCCTTGCTCAGGCAAATCTGACCCGGCGGGAGATTGACGCTGTGGCTGTGACCTATGCGCCCGGTCTGATCGGCGCGGTGCTGGTCGGCGTGAATTTTGCCAAGGCGGCGGCTATGTCCATGGGGAAGCCGCTGATCCCGGTACACCACATCCGGGGCCATATTGCGGCAAATTACCTTGCCTACCCGGAGCTGGAGCCTCCGTTTCTTTGCCTTGTGGTTTCCGGCGGGCATACTATGTTTGTGGATGTCCGGGATTACACCCAAATGCGGATCCTGGGTACTACTTTGGATGACGCCGCGGGAGAGTGTTTTGACAAGGTGGCTCGGGTTCTTGGGATGCCCTATCCCGGCGGCGCTGCGCTGGACGCTATGGCCCGGCGGGGGGATGCCGGAAAATATGAGCTTCCTCGCTCCAAGTCCGGGGAGAATCCTTACAATATGAGTTTCTCCGGCCTGAAAACCGCCGCGCTGAATCTGATCCACCATGCCCAGCAAGTGGGAGAGGAATTGGATATTCCCAGCCTGTGCGCCTGCTTTACAGCCGCGGTTTCCGATACGCTTGTACCCAGAGCGGTTTTGGCGCTGGAGGAAACCGGGTATCGAAAAATCGCCGTTGCCGGGGGCGTGGCAGCCAATTCCCGGATCCGGGCGGACATTCTGGCGGCGGCTGAGAAGCTGGGAGCCCGGGTATATATGCCTCCACTGAAGCTTTGCGGTGACAATGGGGCCATGATCGGCGCCCAGGCTTACTATGAGTATCTGTCCGGCAACGTTGCGGATATGAGTCTGAACGCCTACGCCACCAAGTCCATTCTGGGGGAGGCCCTGTAGCGCAGAGCGGGAACAGCCTTGCATGCGGAAGCTGTAAATTGGAGATGCTCCGCTGTGAAAGGCGGCATCCTCTGCCAGATTATTCACAGCCGGTTCACGATTTGGACAAAATAAGTCAAAACTTTTCCCTGTTTGCTGTGGAAAAGGCTGTGGAAACTGTGAATAACAATTCGCATACCCGGTATTATCAACCGTCCATGATTAACTCCGAAAGTTTTGAAAAGACGATCGAATATGCTGCAGATTATAAAATGTGTCCAAGGGTTGTCCGTAAGCCAGCTGATGGAAGTATACAGTGAATCCAATAAAATACAGGGTTTTGCCCGGTGGCCTGAAGAACCGGAAATGCGGCGCCTTCAGTTGGCGGAGATGGATTTCTATGGTTACTTGCGGGATTGCTTTTTCCCCGTTCCTGGAGCGGTATGCGCGGTATGGGTGGCAGATGGCAGATATGTCAGCGCTCTGCGCCTGGAGCCATTCCGGGATGGGATGCTTCTGGAAGCGCTGGAGACCGCCCCCGATCAGCGGCGCAAAGGGTATGCCTCCTTGCTCATCCGGCAGGTACAGAGCTGGATTGCGGCGCAAGGATATGGGAAGCTGTATTCCCATGTGCATAAGGAGAATTCTGCTTCTATGGGCGTTCATAAAGCCTGCGGATTTCGATTAATCGCCAATCACGCGGCGTTTATTGACGGATCCGTCAGCCAGCATTTCTGCACCATGTGTTGGGAAAAAAACATCAGCACCCATCCGTAAAGGTGCTGATGCTTTTTTTACAGATTGACCACATTCTGGGGCGCTCCGCTGAGAAAGCTTCGAATGTTTTCCACTACACAGTCCAGCAGCCGCTGACGGCTTTCTATCGGGGCCCAGGCGATGTGCGGGGTAATGATGCAGTTGGGAGCGGTGAGAAGGGGATTGCGCGCATCCATTGGCTCTTGGCTTACCACATCCACCGCGGCGCCTCCCAGCTTTCCTGAGGTAAGGGCTTCCGCTACAGCCTTTTCATCCAGCAGACCGCCCCGGGAGGTGTTAATCAGCATAGCCCCTTGTTTCATTTTGGCGATGGACGCTTCGTTAATCATCTTTTCCGTTTCCGGGAAGAGAGGGCAGTGCAGGCAGACAAAATCCGATTTCGCAAGCAGGGTGTCCAGATCCACATATTCCGCCAGAGCGCTGCCTTCCGGGCGCATCGTTCTGGTGTAGGCGAGAACATGCATGTCAAAGGCGTTTGCCAGCCTGGCTACGGCCTGCCCGATCCGGCCAAAGCCGATTATTCCGATGGTCTTACCCCCCAGCTCCATCTGCGGGGTTTCCCAAAAGCAAAAGGTTTCACATTGGTACCATTTTCCCTGGTGTACCAACGCATCATGAAGACCTACCCGATGACAAAGCTCCAGCATCAGAGCAAAGGTGAACTGGGCCACTGCGGCTGTGCCGTAGGCGGGGACGTTGGTCACAGGAATCCCCCGCCTGGCGCAGGCGTCACAATCCACCACGTTGTAGCCTGTAGCGGATACACAGATCAGACGGATGTTGGGGCAGGCTGACAGAACCTCCTCGTTGATGGGAACCTTGTTGACCACAACGATCTCATGATCCCCAATGCGGGCAATGGCCTGCTCCTGTGTGTCGGTGCGCGGATAAAGGGTGACCGGCCCAAACTGACGAAAGCAGTCATAGGACAGGTCCCCGGGGTTCAGGCCGCGGCCATCGAGAACAACGATTCTCATGAGAAATCCTCCTTTTGCTTGCAAAGTAATGGGATATTTGATAGGATAGTGAACAGATGCGGGGTGAAGTGATGGAAATCATATTTGTTGATAAGGATATTGTGGTGTGCGTCAAATCGGCAAGAGTATTGTCCACGGATGAGCCGGGCGGGCTTCCGGAACTGGTTCGTCAAGCCCTGGGGGATCCAAAGAGCGATATACGGACGGTGCACCGGCTGGACCGGGTGGTCAGCGGAGTCATGGTGCTGGCCCGAAACGCCGCCGCAGCCTCAGAGCTGTCCAGACAGATCCGGGAGGACCTTTTTCAGAAAGAATACCTGGCGGTGATCCATGGCTGTCCCCGGGAGGACAGTGGATCTTTTCGGGATCTTTTGCTGCGAGACAAGGCCAGGAAAATGACCATGGTGGCCCAGGAACCGGGCAAAGGCGTTCAGGAAGCGCTGCTGGATTACCGGGTGATCAACCGGACAGGGGATATTTCCCGGGTAAAGGTACATCTTCACACCGGACGCACCCACCAGATCCGGGTGCAGTTTGCCAGCCGGGGAATGCCGCTGGTGGGGGAGCGGAAGTACGCTTCTTTGAATGATCCCTGTGAGATCGCTCTGTGGTCCCACAGAATTGGTTTTGTCCATCCCAGAGACGGGAAGTGGATGGAGTTTTCTAAGGAACCGCCTCAGGATTACCCATGGGATAGGGTGTGAAGCTTTCGTTATCTGCATTGTATCACATGGCTGAGATTTTGAAAAGAGTGAAGGAAGAGGGATATGAGATTAAAGCTTGTAAAATTGGAGCCTAAGTACCGGCGCCACTTGAATGAAATGATGGAGGAATGGTACGCCTCCGGTGAAAAAATCATTCCATATTCCATTCGCAGGCTGGACTACCGGGACTTTGAAGAATATCTGCTTGGTCTGGACGTGAAGCAGCCGTCGGGTGGGTTTGTGCCGGACTCCACCTTTTTTTGCCTGGATGAGGAACAGGATCTGTTTGTTGGAGCGGTCAATATCCGCCATGATTTGAATGAACGGCTGAAAATAGACGGAGGCCATATCGGCGATGGTGTTCGTCCTTCTCAGAGAGGGAAGGGGATCGGCACCGCCATGATCGCACTGGCATTGGAAGAATGCAGAAAACTGGGGATTTTCCGGGTTCTGATGGTATGCGATAAGGATAATGTCCCTTCTGCCAAAACGATTCAGCGAAACGGCGGCGTGCTGGAAAATGAGGTGGTGGCAGATGGCGTTTGTCATCAACGGTATTGGATCGATTTGGAAGCTGCCCGGCATTACGACTTCTTCCAAAATCGCGCCTGTGAATTCTTCCCGTGCCATCCCGGCGCCGACCCGGAAAGCTTCAGCTGCCTGTTCTGCTACTGCCCCCTTTACTGTCTTGGGGAGAACTGCGGCGGCAGCGTTTCCTATACGCCTGCCGGAATCAAAGACTGCTCCAACTGTTTGCGTCCCCACCGTCGGGAAAACTACGCCTCCATTTGCGGCCAGATGGAGGCGGTGATAGAACTTGCCAAAAAGAAATAATGTGTACGGAACAACGCCAAAGGCCATAAAAGCCAAGAGGAACTGCGGTTCATTCCACAGTCCCTCTTAAGAAAACAGATATGATTTATGGAGAGCGCTTTGCCAAATCTGTGGCAAAATCCTTTTTATCAGCCGCAGGAATGGTGACCACAGCCGTGACGGCCGCAATTGCCCTCGTGGTGATGTTCGCCGTGATGATTGCACATTACATTGGGATTATAAGCGAGCGTTCCGGCGGCAAGGGATTCCACTGCGGCATCCGCGTTTCCGGACACGCCGCCGTAAAGCTGAATGCCTGCCGCTGCCAGCGCGGACTGGGCGCCGCCGCCAATACCGCCGCAAATCAGGGTATCCACATGCAGTGCGCTCAGCACACCGGCCAGCGCGCCATGTCCGCTGCCGTTGGTGTCCACCACTTGGGAGTCAATGATCTTGCCGTCCTCCACATCGTAGATTTTGAACTGCTCGGTGTGACCAAAGTGCTGGAAGATCTCCCCGTTTTCATAAGTTACTGCGATTCTCATAATGTGTTCTCCTTTCGGTTTTGCGTACATCTGATGGATTTTTTGCTTATAGCATTCACCGCACCCGTAGGCTTCGCCGCTTCCGTTGCAGAGCGCAAAATCTCCGCCAGCGATTCGCAGGGGAAGTCCCTCTACCAATACATCCGCCAATTTCTTACGGGCATTGGCATAGATTTGCTGGATGGTGGTACGGGCCACCTGCATCCGTTCACTGCATTGCTCCTGAGAAAGCCCTTCCTTGTCGATCAGGCGGATGGCTTCATACTCGTCAACGGTCAGGGTGACTTCTTCGCCGCCTTTGTGTTCCTCCGGCATAAAGAAAAGGGTTTGTGGGTAATGGCAGACTTTTCTGCATTTCTTTGGCCTTGACAATGAACGCACCTCCTTCGTGTACTGCTGCTTCCAGTATAAATGAATTTTTGTCATATGTCAATAATTATAATTGACATATGACGGAAAAATCGATATATTATATGCAAAGCCAGGAGGTAACACCATGGACGTTTCATCCTTTTTTCCCATTTGGAATAAACTCACACCGGTACAGCAGCAGCTTCTGGAGCAAAATGCCGTTTACCGCAAAGTGGATAAGGGTACTGTGATCCACAACGGAAGTGCGCGCTGCACTGGTCTGCTGCTAGTTGGCAGCGGACAGCTTCGCGCCTATATGCTTTCTGATGAAGGCCGGGAAATTACTCTGTACCGCTTATTTGACCGGGACATCTGCCTGCTTTCCGCTTCCTGTATGATAAACAGCATCCAGTTTGAAATCACCATTGCGGCAGAGAAGGACACGTCCATGTGGGTCATTTCCCCGGACGCCTATCAACGCCTGATGAAGGAATCCGCCACAGTATCCAATTTTACCAATGAGATTATGGCCGCCCGTTTTTCTGAGGTTATGTGGCTCATGGAGCAGATCATGTGGAAAAGCGTTGATAAGCGGCTGGCAGGATTCCTGCTGGAGGAAAGCAAAGTGGAGGGCAGCGCCATCCTGAAGATCACCCATGAGACCATTGCAAACCACCTGGGTACCGCCCGGGAGGTGGTCACCCGAATGCTTCGCTATTTTCAAAGTGAGGGTATGGTGAAGCTGACACGAGGAACGGTGGAGATTACAGACCTAAGTAAATTAGACCAGCTGCAAAATCCATAATCGAACATAGAAACAGACATCTGCTTGCTGTTAATCCGCAAGCAGATGTCCGTTTTTTATGATCGATCCATTCCGCAGGCCGCAGCCGATTGGATGAGGCATCGGTCATTCACTACAGCGTCATAAAACCGGAATCCGCCGGAAAAGTTGCGGCACGAAAAGCCATTTCCGGATAGGATGCGGCAGGCGATGTAACTTCTCAGACCGCTCTGGCAGATCACATACACGGTTTTTTCCCTATCCAGTTCATCCAGCCGTTCCCGAAGGACGTCTACCGGGATGTTTATAAAGCCGTGGATATGCCCCCGGTTGTATTCTTCAACCGTTCGTGTATCCAGCAGGGTCACACTGCCGTCGCGAGGAAGTGTGTCTGCATCCGCAAAATGCCATTGCTTCAGGACGCCCTTCTGGATGTTTTCAATCATAAATCCTGCCATGTTCACCGGGTCTTTTGCGGAGGAATAGGGGGGCGCATAGGCCAGATCCAGATCCTTCAGCTCTGTAGCCTTCATTCCTGCCCGGATGGCGGTTGCCAGCACATCAATGCGCTTGTCTACGCCTTGGTAGCCCACGATTTGGGCGCCCAGCAGGCGGTAGGTTTCTTTCTCAAACACCACCTTCATCGTCATGACCTTGCCGCCGGGATAATAACCGGCATGGCTCATAGGGGATAAAATGACCGTATCCACATCCAGTCCGGCCTTTTTTCCGTTGGTTTCATTGACGCCGGTGGCGGCGGCGGTCATGTCAAAGACCTGGATGACGCTGCTGCCTTGGGAGCCGGCATACCGGCTGTCACCGCCGCAGATATTATCCGCCGCAATGCGTCCCTGCTTGTTGGCGGGGCCTGCCAAAGAAATCAACGCCTCCTGACCGGTGACGAAGTGCTTCACCTGTACCGCGTCTCCCACGGCATAGATGTGGGGAACGGATGTTTCCATCCGATCATTGACCACAATGCTTCCCTTAAGGCCCAATTCCAGTCCGGCATCTTTTGCCAGAGCGGTGTCGGGAGATACGCCGATGGCCAGTACCACCATATCGGCATGGAGGGGCTGTTCCTCTTTCAGAAGTACATCCACACCACCCTCTCTTTCCCGGAACCCCTCCACGGTATGCCCCAGCGCCAGCTTAACGCCGTGTTTGCGCATTTCGTTATGGATAAAAGCTGCCATATCCGGGTCAAAGGGATTCATCAGCTGCTTGGGACGCTGGACAATGGTGACATCCATTCCCAGCTGCCGCAGATTTTCCGCCAGTTCCAATCCGATGAAGCCGCCTCCGGCCAGTACAGCGGACTTTGGTTGGTTCTTATGGATAAAATCCTTGATGCGGAAGGTGTCCTCCACGGTGCGAAGAGTAAACACTTTATCCAAACCAACGCCGGGAATCCTGGGCTGTGTGGGCTTGGCGCCGGGGGAGAGGAGCAGTTTGTCATAAGCTTCTTCAAATTCTTCCCCGGTGTCCAGATTTTTTACCGAAACCGTTTTCTGTTCTGGATGAATGGCAGTGACCTCGTGGCGTACCTTCATCGTGACCCGGAACCGGGAGAAGAAGCTCTCCGGTGTCTGTAAGGTCAGCTCCTCCGGATCGGTGATCACATCGCCAATATAGTAAGGCAAACCGCAGTTTGCATAGGAAATGTATCCTGACCGCTCAAAAACCAGGATTTCCGCCTGCTCGTCCAGTCTACGGATGCGGGCGGCCGCGGTAGCGCCGCCCGCGACGCCGCCAACGATGATAACCTTCATATCAGCGTTCCACCTTTTCACTGTATGCGGAGATCCCGCCGATGTTTTTCACATTGCTATAGCCCATCTGCCGCAAAATCGCGGCTGCCTGACGGCTTCGTCCGCCGCTTAAGCAGTGAACAAAGATGGGGGTGCTTTTCCCTTGAATCAGGCTGCTCACTTGACCAATGGATTGCAGGGGAAGATTATAGCTGCCGGGAATATGTCCCTGCCGGTATTCACCGGAAGTACGCACATCCAGCAGAACCGCGCCGTTTGTGGCGGTATATTCTTTTACGCCCTGATTGATGTCGGGCCCGATCAGAAAATCAAATAATCCCATAGTTGTATCTCCTTACAACATCGCAAGGATCTGACCTTTTGACCGTGCGCCTACCGCCTGATTGACAATCTTTCCGTTCTTCATAACCACCAAAGTGGGGATGCTCATGACGCCGAACTGCATAGCCAGTTCCTGTTCCTCATCAACGTTGACCTTGACAACCTTGATGTCGGCCCGTTCTTCGGCAATTTCCTCCACCAGAGGAGCTACCATGCGGCAGGGGCCGCACCAGGGCGCCCAGAAATCCATCAGAACGGGCTTGCTGGAATGCATCACTTCCTGATTGAAATTGTTTTTATTCACGTTAATAGCGGACATATGGGATTCCTCCTGTTATTTTTATGGCTTTATTATATCCGGTATCCGACGACTATTCCGTGATATTGTCACCCTTCGCCGGTGACTGCGCCTGCTTATCCGGCATGGTGCGCCATGCCGGAAATTTTCTAGGGCGTTGACTTCATACAAGTGTACTTTTTTACAGTACAGCCGAACAGTCCGAATTGCAATTGGTCTGTTCCCTGTGTTGTAGATAAATATTGCGGGCTGGTAATCCTCTACGCTATCCTAAATGAAGTACGATTCCATTCTCTTGGAATTATCACGAAAAGCCGGCCATAGAGCTGTGATTGTTGCCCCCATCGTTCCGATGGCAGCTAAAGCATCCCAAATGCCCCCAAGATCGATGATTATCTGAGCAAGAGCCATCCTGTGTCATTGTTGCCTCACTGTATTCATTTTCTAGGATTCCATGAGTAAAGTAATTCAATAAGGGCATCAGGTCAATGGCTGCGCCAACTCATCGCACAGGGCAGATATTGTCATCTGTTTATCCATATTCCTATTATAGCACTGCTTCAGTATTCTGCCAGGTTTCTGTGCGGTATTGCCTTATACAAACAAAGTGGGGAAAGTTCTGACTGCTCTTTCGGGAACCGCAATATCGCTATAAGCGAAAGTCATACGATCTCCTTGTAGCGCTCCGGGCGGCGGTCACGGAACAGTCCCCAAGCAAGGCGGTCGGAGGCAAGCATATCCAAGTCATAATTTGCAAACAGAAGATCTTCCCCTGTGCGGTCGGCGGAAGCAATAATTTCACCCGTGCCGTCTGTCATAAAGCTTGAGCCGTAAAAGTTTAGCTCCGAGCTTTGCATAGCGTTTTCACGGCATGGTGTAACGGTTTCTCTGCCAAAGCGATTAGCCGCGACAACAGGCATCAGATTTGCCGCAGAATGCCCCTGCATAACTCTTCTCCAGTGCTCCATGGAATCACACTCCAAGATCGGCTCGCTGCCGATCGCTGTAGGAAACAGTAATATTTCCGCTCCTTTCAGTGCGAGGGCGCGTGCGGTTTCTGGAAACCACTGATCCCAGCAAATGCCTATACCGATATTGCCAACAGAGGTTTGAAATACGGTAAATCCTGTGTTTCCGGGGGTAAAATAGAATTTCTCCTGATAAAAATGATCGTCGGGAATGTGTGTTTTTCGGTAAACTCCGAGAAGCTTTCCGGAGTCCAGTACGGCTGCGCTGTTATATAAGGTGTTGCCGTCTTTTTCGTAGAAACTGATCGGAAGAACGATATTCAGTTCCTTTGTGATGGGCAAAAAGTGCCGAACCGCATCGTTTTCCATGGTAGGTTTTGCAAAGGCATAATAGTCATAGCGCTTTTCTTGGCAAAAGTAAGGACGCTCGAAAAGCTCGGGAAGCAATATAAGCTTGGCTCCGTGATCGGCGGCTTTACGGGTAAGCCTTTCGGCTGTCGCTATGTTTTCTTGTACGCTCTTTCCGCACGACATTTGCACGGCGGATGCAGTCAGTAATCTCATTTTTTCACCTCATTTCGGGATCTGCTGTGTAATGCAGTGAATATTTCCTCCGCCGAGCAAAATATCTCGTGCGAAGATCGGTATAATACGGCGCTCGGGAAAGGCTTCCCTCAAAACGGAAACGGCGATCTTATCGTGTTCATCGCCAAACTGCGGAAGAAGCACAACATTATTTGCAATGTAAAAATTGACATAGCTTGCGGCAAGTCGATCACCAACGGAACGAACATCCTCGCCTTCCTCAAATTCATAGCCGAGAAGGTCATCCTCGGTTACCAAAATCGGCTTTTTCGGAATGGGAACGGTATATATCTTGAAATGCCGTCCTCTTGCGTCCACAGAGTTTTTCAAGACATCAAGGCAAAGTTGGCTTAACTCAAATTGCGGATCGTTTGTGTCATCTGTAACCGACAGGATGACCTCGCCGGGGCGGACAAACGCACAGATATTATCGACGTGTTCGTTTGTTTCATCCCCATATATCCCTCTCGGAAGCCAAATGACCTTTTCTCCGCCGAAGTAGGAGCAAAGCGTTTTTTCAATTTCACTCTTTGTCATATCGGGGTTGCGGCCAAAGCTCAAAAGACAGCTCTCGGTGGTCAAAATTGTCCCCTCGCCATCGCTGTGAATCGAGCCGCCTTCCAACACAAACGGATGCGCATCTATGCAGTCATAGCCGAGAGAATTGCAAAATGCCGATGCCAGTTTATCGTCACGCTCGTAATGCCGATATAGACCGTCATAGTTACCGCCCCACGCGTTGAATTTCCAATCGATGCCGACGGTTTTTCCGTCAGCGGTCTTGACAAAGGTGGGGCCGACATCTCTCGCCCAAGCATCGTCACTTTCAATTTCCATAATTCGAACGCCGTCGGGTACAGTGCGTTTGGCAAGTTCCATATGCTCCCTGCCGCATAGAAGATATACTTCCTCATTAGGCAGAAGCTCCGCCATGATCTGGGCAAATACCTTTTGTGCGGCAACACCGCCGTAGTTCCAGCTGCCGGGGCGCGTTGGAAAGATCATCAAAGTGCCTTTGTGTTCTTCAAATTCACCCGGCATACGGTATTTTCCATTCATGACAGCCTCCCCTTAAAATCCTCATAGCCAAACTTTTTGATCAAGTGACATTCTCCGCCCTCATCCATACGATAAATCGATGGCAAAGGAATACCGTTGAATGTGTTATTTTTGACCATGGAATAGATCGCCATATCTTCAAAGACAAGCTTGTCCCCGACATGAAGCGGCGTTTTGAATCCGTAATCTCCTATAATATCCCCCGCAAGGCAGGTATAGGAGGACAGACGGTAGTCAAAACCGCCTTTTCCACTTTCGGCGGCATCACGAAGGGGCGGACGGTAAGGCATTTCAAGCACATCCGGCATATGGCAGGCTGCGGAAGCATCGAGGATCGCCGTTCTAATGCCTGCGTTTTCAACGATCTCCAACACCTCACATACTAAATAACCGGCGTTCAATGCTACCGCTTCGCCGGGTTCAAGATATACGGTAACACTGTAGGAATCACGGATATGCTCTATTAGCCTGCAAAGTCGCTCAATGTCGTAACCGTCACGTGTGATATGATGACCGCCGCCGAAGTTTACCCACTTGACCTGTCCGAGAAGCCGTGAGAATTTCTTTTCTACCTCGGCAAGTGTGACTTCAAGCGCATCGGAATCCTGCTCGCAAAGCGTGTGAAAATGAAGTCCCTCAATGTCACTGATATCAAATCCGTCATCGATCGCACGGTTTAATCTGCCGGCTGTAATACCGAGTCTTGAGCCGGGTGCGCAAGGATCATAAATAGCGTGATCTTGCGTGGAGATCTCAGGGTTGACACGAAGTCCTACAGAACGTTCTTTGGAACGGTGAGCGTATTTCGTATACTGCGAAAGTGAGTTAAAGACGATATGGTCGCAAAGGGATACGATCTCATCAAAATCGCAATCCTTATAGGCAGGTGAAAAAATGTGCGTTTCTCCACCCATCTCGGTCTTGCCGAGGCGCGCTTCATACAGACCGCTTGCTGTTGTGCCACATAAATACTTTCCTATCATTGGATAGAGAGCAAAGGCAGAAAACGCTTTTTGTGCAAGCAAAATATGAGCTCCTGTACGCTTCGCAACCTCGGCAAGGATCTTGCAGTTTTGTTCTAATTTCGCTTCATCGATAACATAGGATGGTGTGGGGATCTCGTACAGTTTCATTCTACTACCTTCGGATTTTCATCGACCACCCACGGCAAGCCCCACTTGTTTAATGCTTCCATATACGGGTCCGGATCAAATTCTTCAACTGTAAAAACGCCCGGCTTTTGCCAAATTCCTTCAGTGACCATCATCGCGCCAATCATAGCAGGAACGCCTGTTGTATAAGAGATCGCCTGAGAGCCCACCTCTTTGTAGCATTCCTCGTGATCGCAGATGTTGTAGATATAGAGCGTTTTCTCCTTGCCGTCCTTAATGCCCGTAAAAATGCAGCCGATATTGGTTTTGCCTTTTGTGCGGGGACCGAGAGAGGCAGGATCAGGAAGAAGCGCTTTGAGGAATTGAATTGGAACGATCTCACGTCCCTCATACATGATGGGAGTTGTAGAGAGCATACCGATGTTTTCAAGGCACTTCATGTGCGTCAGATAGCTCTGCCCGAAGGTCATAAAGAAGCGAATGCGCTTGACTCCGGGTATATTCTTTGCAAGGGATTCGATTTCCTCATGGTGAAGAAGGTACATATCCTTCATGCCGACACCTGCAAAATCGTATTCCCGTTTGATGCTCATAGCAGGGACCTCTATCCACTTGCCGTTCTCCCAATAAGATCCGGGGGCGCTTACTTCACGCAGATTGATCTCGGGGTTGAAGTTAGTGGCGAAAGGATAGCCGTGGTCGCCGCCGTTGCAGTCGAGAATGTCGATGGTATGGATTTCATCAAAATAGTGCTTGAGCGCATAAGCTGTGAAAACGCTTGTTACACCGGGATCGAAACCTGTTCCGCAAAGAGCCGTTAAACCTGCTTTTTCAAATTTTTCACGATAAGCCCACTGCCAAGAATAATCAAAATACGCCGAGAAGCCAAGCTCCTCACAACGCTTTTCGTAAACGGCACGCCACTGGGGATCGTCGGTATTTTCCGGCTCGTAGTTTGCCGTGTCGATATAATGAACGCCTGCGGCAAGGCAAGCTTCCATGATCGTGAGATCCTGATACGGAAGTGCTACATTGAGCACAGCGTCGGGGGCGTATCCTTTGATGAGCGCGGTCAACTCCTCAACATTGTCAGCATTTACCTGTGCCGTTGTGATCACGGTTTTCGTAATCGGACGAAGCTCCTCGGCGAGTGCTTCACATTTGGATACGGTACGGCTTGCTATCATAATTTCGGTAAATACCTCACTGTTCTGACAGCATTTTGCGATGGCTACACGAGCCACGCCTCCGCACCCGATGATCATAAGTTTTGACATTAGTTTTTTTCCTCCTGTTCCAATATATCTTCCACATACTTAGGAAGCATAAAAGCTCCGGTATGTAAATTGGTCGTATAATATTCTGTTTTGATTTCTCGCGCATTCCAATGGGACGCGTCAAAATGGGTGATAGGGTGATATTTTTTGCTTGCAAAGCCGAACATCCAATATCCGCTGTTGCAGGTGGGGATGTGCGCGCCGTAGACACGGCTTATAGGAAATGTTTTAAAAACCTTACGATGCATGGCTCGAAATGCACTCTCGTCCTCATCAAAGAAGGGGCTTCCGTGCTGATATACCATGATACCGTCTTTCTTCAATGCCTTATAACAGCTTCCGTAAAATTCCTTGGTAAACAGTCCCTCGGTGTGTCCGAACGGATCGGTGGCATCGTTGATGATCAGGTCATACATCTCGGTTCTTCCACGCACAAAGCGAAGACCGTCCTGATAATAGACCTGAACCCGACTGTCCTCAAAGCCTTTGACGGTTTCTGGAAAATACTCTTTACAGATTTCCACAAATCGCTCATCCGGCTCGACTACATCGATCTGCTTGATCTCGGGATAGGCGATCAGCTCTCTTGCAACTCCGCCGTCACCTCCACCGATAATGAGCACGCGCTCCACATGAGGATGGACCGCCATCGGTACATGAGCAACCATTTCGTTATAAATGAACTCATCTGCCTCCGAAAAGAGAATGTCACCGTCCAGCGTCAGAAATCTGCCGAATGCGGGTGACTCGAATACATCGATTCGTTGAAAGTCACTTGTTTCGCTGTACAACTGACGGTTTAGACGAACGCTGAATTTTACATTTGCGGTTTGATGGTCGGAGTACCATATATCGGGAAAATCGTTCATTTTTTCTCACCCTTTCAATACCATAATATTTTCGATCCGCGGATCATTCGCGCCTTGCAAGCTGCATCCTTTTTCCTTGGCGTATAGAATATGGTCAATGATTTCCGCTCTGATAAGCTCTCCGGGAGCGAGGATCGGAATTCCTGGGGGATAGCACATTACAAACTCTCCGCATATCCGACCTGCCGCCAAGCGTATCGGGATGCTCTCTTTTTCGGAATAAAACGAGTACTGCGGACTCGCAACGACCTCGGCATGAATGGCATCGAGGTGGGGGTTTTCCTTGGCATCTCCGGCATGAAGCCGCTTGATATCTTCAAGTGCGCCGCAAAGCCGTTCGATATCACGAATTCGATCACCTACCGAAAGATACGCCATCAAGGTTCCGATGTCGCCAAACTCGGCTTGAATATCGTATTCATCACGCAACAGATCATAAACCTCAATGCCTGTCAATCCCATTGACTTTGTATAGACACAAAGTTTTGTCACATCGAAATCGTAGACCGCATCGCTGATCAGCTCCTTGCCGTAGGCATAGTAGCCGCCGATAGAGTTGATCTCGCTTCTTGCGTATTCCGCCATATCCACAACCTTTTGGAAAGTTTTGACACCGTTTAATGCAAGATTTCTGCGGCTGAGATCAAGGCTTGAGAGCAAGAGATAACTTGCGGATGTGGTCTGTGTCAGATTGATAATCTGTCTTACATATCCCTTATCCATGGTGTTGCTAATGAGCAATACCGAACTTTGGGTGAGACTTCCGCCCGATTTGTGCATAGACACAGCTGCCATGTCTGCGCCTGCTCTCATTCCCGAAATCGGCAAATTTTCGCCGAAATAGAGATGCGTTCCGTGTGCCTCATCACAAAGCACTTTCATTCCGTGGGAATGGGCAAGCTCACAGATCGTCTTGACATCCGAGCAGATTCCGTAATAGGTGGGATTGTTGACAAGAACGGCAACTGCATCAGGATTTTCTTTGATTGCAAGTCGGAGCTTGTCCGGCTCCATACCGAGTGCGATGCCCAGTGTTGGATGTATTTGGGGTTCAATGTATACAGGTATTGCCCCACAAAGAATAAGTGCATTGATTACACTTTTGTGTACATTTCTCGGCAAAATGATTTTGTCACCGGATTTACATACCGTCAGTATCATGGTTTGCACCGCCATCGTTGTGCCGTTGACGATAAAGAAGGCGTGACCTGCTCCAAAGGCATCGGCACAAAGTTCTTCCGCTTCTGCGATGACGGATATGGGATTGGATAGATTATCCAACGGCTTCATGGAATTGACATCAATTCCGACACATTGCTCGCCGAGGAGCTTAACAAGCTCGGGATTTCCTCGTCCGCGCTTGTGTCCCGGAACATCAAATGGGACGACACGGTGGCGTCGAAATTCTTCAAGCGCATCCACAATTGGTGCTTTGTTTTGATTCAAACGGTACATTCTCTTCTCCTTACAACAAAAAAACAGGCGGTAAATCATTACCGCCTGTCAATAGAGCCAAATATCGCAAAGGGACGAAAGGATCCGCCTCCGTTAATGCGTATTATGTGTTCCTTTGGTTTTTTATTATGCTGCGCAATATCTTCCGCCTGCTTTTATTGACCGTTTCACAAGTGTAATGATTATAAAGTAACCAACTTATAAAATTTGAGCTTTTAACTCAATCAATAATGTGACACGAAGGTCACTCGGCAGACGCCCGACCTGTCCGATGGTACTCACCTATAAATAGGAGTGGGCTAATATTGCTCTTCGCATATACTATCCTTCAATATACCACAAAAAATCGATTTGTCAATAATTTTTAAATTTTTAAATTTCGCATTTCATTTTTTTGTAAAAACGCGAATTTTGTCTTGCGCATGTCACAAGTTGGCTTGAAGTGAAAATGCGAATCAAGAGTTAAAAAGGGTATTGAAAAACAGCGCAACATAGCGGAGAATGTAAGTGTGTGGCAAACAAAACTCATATCGCTATATTGCGCTGTCTGCGACAATAGTAGCATAATCAAAAGAGAAATGCAACGCCAAAGCAACAATTTCCGTCCCCAATTTACTGATGA
>CALWXR010000040.1 GCA_944385535.1 uncultured Oscillospiraceae bacterium | reverse complement strand
TCTTCCTTGGAGATGGCTTCCTTCAGGGTCTTGGGGCAGTTGTCCACCAGATCCTTGGCGTCCTTCAGGCCCAGGCCGGTAGCGGCACGGACGACCTTGATGACGTTCAGCTTGGAAGCACCGGCGGCCTTCAGGATAACGTCGAACTCGGTCTTTTCTTCCACTTCAGCGGCGGCGGTAGCAGCGGGAGCGGCAACAGCGGCGGCAGCGGCGGAAACGCCGAAAACTTCCTCCAGGGTGTGAACCAGTTCGGACAGCTCCAGAACGGTCAGTTCCTTAACCTGCTCAACCAGAGCAGTGATCTTTTCACTAGCCATTTTAAAATCCTCCTAAATTATGTGTAGAAATATTGATGTGGAATGGGGTAACGGAAACTTCCGCATTAAGCGGCGCCGCCTTCCTTCTGCTCCCGGATCTGATCCAGAACGAAGGCCAGGCTGGAGATAGGTGCCAGGAAGGTACCCAGGACGGAAGCCACCAGAGCGTTCTTGCTGGGCAGCTCGCCGAAACCGTTCAGCTGATCGGCGGACAGGACAGAGCCTTCCACGATGCCGCCCTTAATGGTCAGGGTCTTCAGCTTGTTCTTCTTGGCAAACTCGCATACGATGCGAGCGGGGGCGATGGGGTCGCCGGTGGTGGAAGCCATAGCGGTGGTACCGTTCAGAACCTCAGAGAAATCATAGCCGGCATTCTTAGCGGCGAAATTGGTCAGGGTGTTCTTAACCACGGTGTAATCCACGCCTGCTTCACGGAACTGCTTCCGCAGCTCGGTATCCTGAGCAACAGTGATGCCCTTGTAATCCACGAAAACCACGGAAGAGGCTTCCTGGATCTTACCGGTCAGGGACTCCACAACTGCTTTCTTGCTCTCAAGAACCTTTGCGTTGGGCATATTTTTTCACCTCCGAAAATAAAAAGTGTCTTCCTGCCACAAGACAGAAAGACACGCAAAACAATCCAGCTCAATGATCGGCGCACCTCGGCAGGATTTACGTCTTACGACACCTGCTGTCTTTGGCAACTTCAGTATGATAGCAGATAAATGGCAGATTGTCAAGAATTATTTTCAAAAAGCAGGAAAATATTACGGATTTTTAAACAGATGGATGATGTGGGAAGCCACCCGTCTGGCCCGGCGGATGGGGGCGTAGAGCAGGCTTTTCAGATAGGTTTTTCTCACCCGGGCGATCATGGGGGGATAGACCGAATGCTTTAAGTACAGCCGGATAAAGGGCAGCTTCGTCTTATACAGCCAGGGCTTTCCCACGGAGAAGTGGATCAGGCGGCAGTTGGCAAAGGCGTTGTGATAAAAGGGCGTGTGCCGCAGCTCATAGGCCTGGAAGTTGTAGTGAAAAGCGTTCAGAACCGTGATCTTGCCCTGAAAAAATATGTTCAGAAAATCCTGATCCAGATATACCACCTTTCCCTGGAGGGCCGTGAGGGATTCATAGATTTCATCGAAGGTGTACTGCTGGCGCAGGGCGTCCAGATGGAATACCACCACGCCGGAATTACAGTAGATCTGCGTAGGCAGGTAAGGGCGGATGGATTTTTGCTGGGTGGGGGAGGTGTTGCCGCTGATCTCATTGCACATGGCGATCAGAGGCACCTGGGTCTGAAACAGATCCTGCAGGCTGCCTGTGCAGAGGATATCCGAGTCCATATACACCACCCGATGGATATCCTTTTCCAGCAGCCAGGGGGAAAACAGCCGCAGCGCCGCGCTGGATACCCACCGGCCGGAGGAGAGATTGGCGGTAAACCGGTAGCAGCGAATCTGAACGCCATGCTCCAGGGCCAAAAGAAGATCTACGTTCTCCTGCTTCAGCACAGGGCAGATACAGCAGAAGCAGACCCCTACCGGGTGATACTTGGTGATGGACAGGATCAGATTCACGGACTGATCCACATAATTGTCGTCAAAGGTCAGAAGAACAATATGATCCCTGGGAGAAAACAGGGGATTCTGCTTTTTGAGCACCAGAGAAAAAACGGCGTCACAGGTCATGGCAGGTTCCTCGCTTCCTTAGAATT
The DNA here is from genome assembly GCA_944385535.1 of uncultured Oscillospiraceae bacterium. Lineage (GTDB taxonomy): Bacteria > Bacillota > Clostridia > Oscillospirales > Oscillospiraceae > Faecousia. The sequence goes on along the minus strand of CALWXR010000040.1, from coordinate 25,461 downwards.
CCCCTTCAGTATACACAAACAGACAGAAAAAGTCCACCCTTTTCTGAGGGGAAAAGGGTGGGCCGGGGAATGAAATCGGGCGCGGGTAACCGCGCCCGATTTTAGGAACCATCAGGAGAAGCCTTCCGGAGGAAGATTGGCCTCGATGATTTTGCGCACTGCCTCGCCGTCGGAATTGTGAAGCTGGTAGACGGATCGGTAATCCACAGGAGAAACGGAACCGTCCTGCTGGCTCGTGTAGAGGGTTGTGGTGATCTCCGCGGTCATCAGGCTGCCGCCCGCGACGGTATAGACGGCGGTGCGGTCCTCATAGGTCAGGGTCACGGTGATGATGCCGTCCTGGGATTCCCAGCCGGTGGAGACGGTTCCCTCGCAAATCTCTTCCAGGGTGGATTGCTGCCAGGGCGGGGTATAGTCGCTGGGGGATTCCACCTGCGTCCAGGCGTTCTCCGTGCTGGACTTGGCGTACTGCTGATCTCCCAGGGTAAAAATGGTCAGATCCCCCTGGGCGTTGGCGTTGGAGGTGATGTACATGCTCTGATCCTCGCAGGCGTAGTACTGGATCTGGTTGGTGACGGTCTCCCCGGCGCCGGAGAAGGTGGATTCGCCGGAATAGCTGACGGACTCCGCTTCATAGGCGGCGGTGTAGGCCTGGGTAAATTCCTCCGGCAGCTGCTCCGAGGAACAGCCTGCCAGAACCGAAAGCCCCAGGCAGAGAATCAAGGCAACAACGGCTTTCCGGGTCATAATGGGTCCTCCTCTCTGGAAATTGGGATGGCTACGGATGGTCTTCCTTCAAAAATGTAAGCTCCAGGGGTTTATCTAAATCCTCTGACACATATCCGCCGTTTTTTCGCCGCTGCTTGACGCATTCTGTCAGAAGATATTCGATTTGGCCGTTGACCGAGCGGAAATCGTCCTCGGCCCAGGCGGCAAGGGCATTGTACAGCTTGGGGGACAGCCGGAGGGGAACCTGCTTTTTCTCTTTTTCGGGATTTTGCAGGCGCAGGGACGCCTGGCTTTTTTCAGCCGCTGCCATAGGCTTAATACAGGGAGCCGGAATTGACCACTGGCTGGGCGTCCTTGTTTCCGCACAGCACCACCAGCAGATTGGAAACCATGGCGGCTTTCCGTTCCTCATCTAGCTCCACCATGCTGCTTTCATTCAAACGGTCCAGCGCCATTTCCACCATGCCGACCGCGCCCTCTACGATCAGCCGCCGGGCGTCCACAATGGCGGAAGCCTGCTGGCGCTGAAGCATGACGGCGGCGATCTCCGGAGCGTAGGCAAGATAGGTGATCCGGGCGTCTACGATCTCCAGACCGGCATGCTCCACCCGGGTCTGGATTTCCTCCTTGATCCGGTTGGCTACCACCTCGGAAGAGCCCCGCAGGCTGCCGTCGTCGGCAACCCCGTCGCCGGTGGTGTCCACGTTGGGGGAGGCGTCATAGGGGTACAGCCGAACAATGTCCCGCAGGGCGCTGTCGCATTGCAGGGAAAGAAAGGCCTTGTAGTTATCTACATTGAAGGCTGCCTTGCAGGTGTCCACAACCCGCCACATGACGGCGATGCCGATTTCCACCGAGTTTCCCAGACAGTCGTTGATTTTCTGCTTGTTGTTGCAAAGGGTCATGATCTTCAAGGAAAGCTTCATGCCGTTATCCAATGTGGCGTTGGTTTTCACGTCTCCGCTCTGATTGAGCACCGTGTTGGCGGCGGGATTGACCGGGGAGCAGAAGGGGTTGACCCAGTAGAAGCCCTCGCCCTTCAGCGTTCCCACATAATTGCCGAACAGGGTCAGCACCAGGGCTTCCTGGGGCCCCAGAATCTTCAGGCCCTTCAGCATCACGGCGGCGCAGACAAAGACTACGGCCAGCACGCCGCTGAGAACCATGCCTAAGGTGCCGTAGAAAAATCCAAGCACAGCCCCGGCCAGGGAGAGCAGCATAACGGCAATCAGGATGAGAAGCATTTTCATACCATTGGCTTGCTGATTAAGGACAATTTCTGTCATAAAGATCCACTCCTTTCGTAAATGTTAACCGGAAACGCAAAACGCCCGCAGGCATTTGCCTGCGGGCGGATGACCCATGTAGATTACAGGTACTTGGCGGTGGAAACCTTGACGCCGGGGCCCATGGTGGAAGCCACGGTGCAGGACCGGATATACTGGCCCTTGGCGGCGGCGGGCTTGGCCTTCACAACGGCCTTAACCAGGGTGTCCATGTTCTCGGCCAGCTTCTCGGTGCCGAAGGAAACCTTGCCGATGGGGCAGTGGATGATGTTGGTCTTGTCCAGACGGTACTCCACCTTACCGGCCTTGATCTCCTTGACGGCGGCGCCCACGTTGGGGGTCACGGTGCCGGCCTTGGGGGAGGGCATCAGGCCCTTGGGGCCCAGAACCTTACCAAGACGGCCCACAATGCCCATCATGTCGGGGGAAGCCACGACCACGTCGAACTCGAACCAGTTCTCCTTGGTGATCTTCTCCACCAGATCCATGCCGCCTACATAGTCGGCGCCGGCCTCCTTGGCCTCGTCCACCTTGGCGTCCTTGGCGAACACCAGAACCCGGCGGGTCTTGCCGGTGCCGTTGGGCAGAACCACGGCGCCGCGAACCTGCTGGTCGGCGTGACGGGAGTCAACGCCCAGCTTGATGTGCAGCTCAACGGTCTCATCGAACTTTGCGGAAGCGCCCTTCACAACCAGATCCAGGGCCTCGTTGGGGTCATACTGAACAGAGCGGTCGATCAGTTTTGCGCTCTGCTGATACTTTTTGCCTCTAAACAATTTAATATCCTCCTTATCGTGGTGATGCGGAAAAATCCTCCCACATTTCCGGGCCGTCTGCCCGGATCAACAAAACTTAATCAACGACGGTAACGCCCATGGAGCGGCAGGTACCGGCAACCTGGCTTTCGGCTGCCTCCAGAGTGGGGCAGTTCAGGTCGGGCATCTTGGTCTTGGCGATCTCGGTGATCTGAGCCTTGGTGATGGTGCCGACCTTGGTCTTGTTGGGAACGCCGGAACCCTTCTCCAGACCGATGGCCTTCATGATCAGCATGGGGGTCGGAGGAGTTTTGGTGATGAAGGTGAAGCTGCGGTCAGCGTAAACGGTGATCACAACGGGAATCTTGTAGCCCTCCATGTCCTTGGTGCGGGCGTTGAATTCCTTGATAAAAGCAGCGATGTTAACGCCGTGCTGACCCAGAGCGGGGCCGACAGGGGGAGAAGCGGTTGCCTTCGCGGCGTTAATCTGCAGTTTGATAATGCCAGTGACTTTCTGTGCCATAATAAAGCACCTCCTGAATAAAATGTGGTAATATGCGCTAGGACGCATTTCTTGCGGGGCGGGAAGCCCCTCCCACGTTCCGATCGACAGAATCGATCCGATGCGTTTACTGGGAAATGACCTCTACCTGATCCAGTTCGAATTCTACAGAGGTCTCACGGCCGAACATGGAAACGATCACGTTGACCGTGTTGTTGTCCACATCCACGCTTTCCACCGTGCCGGTGAAAGAGGACAGGGGGCCGTCCAGGATCCGGACGGTGTCGCCAACGGTGTAGTTGACGATGATCTCCTTCTTCTCCACGCCCATGGCGTAGACTTCCTCTTCGGTAAGGGGAGTGGGGTCATTGCTGGAAGAACCGACGAAGCCGGTCACTCCGCGGATATTCCGGATAACATGCCAGGTGTCATCGCTGTAAACCATCTTGACCAGCACATAGCCGGGAAAAACCTTGCGGTCGTAGGTCTTGCTGACGCCGGATTCGGTAATTTCGGTGACGGTCTCCAGAGGGATGGAGACTGCCAGGATCTGGTCGTGCAGCTGCCGGGACTCAACGGTTTTCTCAATGGTGGCTTTTACAGTGTTTTCGTAACCGGAGTAGGTATGCACTACATACCATTTCGCAGTCTCTGCCATAACGTTGTACCTTAGTGGAAGAGATTGATCAGGGCGTCAATACCGATCTGGGCGACAAAGTCGAACAACCAGATGAAAACGCCGACTGCGAAAACGCAGCCAACTACAATGCCGGTGTTCTTCAGCACCTGCTTGGGGCCGGGCCAGACCACTTTCTTCAGCTCGCTGCGCAGCTCGCGGAAGTATTTGGCGATCTTTCCCCAGGTTCTTTTGAACCAGTTTTGCTTTTTGACTTCAGCCATGATTCGAGAGCCTCCTTACTTCGTCTCGTTATGAACGGTGTGCTTTCTGCAGAATCTGCAGTACTTCTTCATCTCGAGACGGTCGGGGTCGTTCTTCTTGTTCTTCATGGTGTTGTAGTTTCTCTGCTTGCACTCAGAGCATCTCAAAGTGACTTTAACGCGCATTACGGCACCTCCTTAAACATTGCCTCCCTGTATCACCCCGGCTAGTGAAATTTAGGAAGCGGGCACTACATTTTCCCGCTCCGGGGCTGAAAAAAGCGCACAAAAAAAGCCCTTTTTCACAGGTAGAATCATTCTACCACAGGGTATTGGTAAAGTCAACAACTTTTTTTCCTTATTTTTCAGGAAAAGAGCCGGAAAGGCGGTAGAGGGCCGATTCTACCGCCGGGAGAGAAAAGCGCCCCAAAGCGGGTTGCTCTGAGCGGCTGGATGTGATATAATCTAACTATACCACTTTCTAATTTTTCTTTTATCAAAGAGGACAGTTGCCATGGCCCTTTCTCCCAAAACCCTTCGTTCACAATTGAAAATGCTCAAGCCCCTGCTTCGCAGCTGCTCTCTGGACACCCTTCGCCGGGGACAGAACCGGCTGGGGGAGCTGATGGAGGCCCGATACCGCCGCCAGATCCTGTGCAAGGATCATCCCTTTTCCAGATTCAACGCCGCCTGGATCATCCCCAAGGATCAGCGGCGGGAGGGGGTCGTTCTTTATCTGCACGGCGGGGGATATACCTGCGGAAATCTGGAATACGCCAAAGGCTTTGCGTCCATGCTGGCAGTCCGCTGCGGCGTTCGGGTATTTTGCGTGGGTTACCGCCTGGCGCCGGAGCAGCCCTATCCCGCTGCCCTGGAGGACGCGGTCACAGCCTACCGCTATTTGCTGGAAAAAGGATATGCCCCGGAGCGGATCGGCCTGTGCGGAGAGAGTGCCGGCGGCGGCCTTTGCTTCAGCCTGTGCTTAAAGCTGCGGGAGCTGAAGCTTCCCCAGCCCGGCTCCCTGATTGCCATTTCTCCCTGGACCGATCTGACCGCCTCCGGGGACTCCTATGAAAGCAACCGGGAGATTGACCCAACCATGTCCGCCGAGACCCTTTCTTTCTATGCCGACTGCTATACCAACCACCGGACCGATCCCTATGTATCGCCCATCTTCGGAGATCTTTCCGCCATGCCCCCGGCCCTGATCTATGTGGGCGGGGATGAGATCATGCTCGGCGATGCGGAACAGATCCATGAGCGCCTGCTCTCCTGCGGACGGAAAAGCCGGCTGGTGGTCAAGCCCCAAAGGTGGCATGTGTACTTACTGTACGGGATGAAAGAGGATGACGACGACTTTTCCCTGATGAACCAATTCCTGACAGAGCATCTCAGCGAAGAGAACAAGCTGCGCTGGATGCGCCTGGACAACGCGGCGAAGATCTATCCCGCCGCCCGGCGGCAGAATTGGAGCAACGTATTCCGCCTTTCCGCCACCTTAACGGAAACCGTGGACGTAGCGGTATTACAGTCTGCTCTGGATGTGACGGTGCGCCGGTTTCCCTCCATTGCCGCCCGTCTGCGGCGGGGGGTGTTCTGGTACTATATCCAGCAGCTTCCCCAGGTGCCCCGGGTGCAGCGGGAGAACAGCTTTCCCCTTGCCCGCATGTCCAAGGAGGAGACCAGAAAGTGCGCGTTCCGGGTGATCGTGTATGAAAGGCGGATCGCTGTGGAAATGTTCCACTCCCTGACCGACGGCAACGGAGGGCTGGTATTCCTGAAAACCCTGCTGGCGGAATATATTCAGCAAAAATATGGGGTGCATGTTCCCGCAGAGCGGGGCGTCCTTGGCAGATTGGAGGAGCCTTCCCCGGAGGAACTGGAGGACAGCTTCCAAAAGTATGCCGCCAGCCGAAGCGCCAGCCGCAGATCCTCCACTGCCTGGCGTTTGACGGGCACACCGGAGCCGGACGGCTTTCGACATGTTGTCTGCTTTCAAGTGCCGGTTGACCAGGTTATGGAAAAGGCCCATGATCTGAATGTCAGCGCCACCACCTTTTTATGCGCGGCGCTGATGATGGCCATTCAAAACATGCAGCAGAAGAAGCAGCCCATTGTCCGCTTCCGCAAGCCCATCAAGGTGCTCATTCCCGTGAATCTGCGCAAGCTCTTCCCCAGCCGCACACTGCGCAACTTTGTTCTGTTTACCACACCTCAGATTGATCCCCGGCTGGGAACCTTCAGCTTCCGGGAGATCTGCGACGTGGTGCAGCACGGCATGGGGCTGGAGGTCAACGCGAAATATATGAGCACCATGATCGCCGCCAACATCAGCGGCGAGCGGATGCTGGCGGCTCGGATTATGCCCCTGTTTGTGAAAAACGCGGTGATGAAGCTGGTATATGACGCGGTGGGGGAGCGGAAATCCTGCCTGAGCCTGTCCAACCTGGGCCTGGTGCAGGTGCCCCAGGTCATGGAACAGTATGTGGAGCGGTTTGATTTCATTCTGGGCGTTCAGGCTACCTCGCCGTGCAACTGCGCCGTGCTCTCCTATAAGGACGTTATGTATATCAATTTCATCCGCAATATCCGGGAACCGGAACTGGAATACCACTTCCACTGTGTTCTGCGGGATATGGGCATCACGGCCACGGTGGAAAGCAACCTTGGACAGCGATAAAAGGAGACAGACTATGTATTGCATCAATTGCGGAGTAAAACTGGCGGATTCGGAGAAAAAATGCCCGCTGTGCGGCGTGGCGGTATTTCACCCGGATCTGATCCAGCCGGAAGGGGAGCCTATGTATCCCAATAACGTGCAGCCGGTTCCTCAGAGGCCCTCCCGGGCCGCGCAGATCGTCATGACCACCATGATGCTCATGGCGGGCCTGATCTCCCTGGCCTGCGACCTGCAGATCAGCGGGAAGGTTACCTGGTCCGGCTATGTAATCGGCGCGCTGCTGGTGGGCTACAGCATGATGGTGCTGCCCTTCTGGTTTTCCAGGCCCAATCCGGTGATTTTTGTGCCTTGCAGCTTTGCTGTGGTGGGGGCGTTTCTGCTGTATATCAATCTGAAAACCGGCGGAGACTGGTTCCTGGGCCTGGCCCTGCCGGTAACGGCGGTGCTGGGGGTGATCGTCACCGGGGTGATCGCCCTGCTCAGATATGTGAGAAGGGGGCAGCTGTACATATTCGGCGGGGCCTTCCTGGCCTTGGGGCTGTTTATGCCGGTGCTGGAATATCTCATTTACCGAACCTTTTCCCTTGAAAGCTTTTTCGGATGGTCCTTCTATCCCTTGATCGCCCTGGTGCTGTTTGGGGGCATGCTGATCTTCCTGGCCATCTGCCGCCCCGCCCGGGAACGGATGGAGCAGAATTTCTTTATTTAATGTCTGCTGAATAAGCCGTGATAACGACTTATTCACACACCTTTCGGTGTGTAATTCCATAAAAGCGGCTCTTTTTAACCGCTTTTATGGAATTCAGACAGCAATCAATGGGTATCTTATCCGGCATGGCGTACCATGCCGGATAAGCAGGTGCAAGGTTTTTGTTCTAAAACGAGCAAAAACCTTGCACCCGAATAACACGAAAGAAAGCGGAAAGCCTTGGCTTTCAAGCTTTTTTGTGTTATTCAGTACCCATTATTTTAATCTGGTTCTATAAAAAATGTTGGGGTCAGGCTGGTCGCCTGGCCCCAATCTTTATACGATTTCCTCAGAATATGCCGTTTACCGGGAGAGCATTTCCTTGTCGTCCACAAAGGCGCTGCCGCTGCCGGCTTCGAACAGCTTCAGCAGCTGATCGATGGTCAGACTCTTTTTTTCTTCGCCGGAGACGTCTACCACGATCCGGCCCTCGCTCATCATAATCAGCCGGTTGCCGTAGGCAATGGCGTCGTGCATGTTGTGGGTGACCATCATGGTGGTGAGCGCATTTTCCGTGACCAGCTTGTTGGTGATCTGAAGCACCTTGGCGGCGGTTTTGGGATCCAGGGCGGCGGTGTGCTCGTCCAAAAGGAGCAGCTTGGGATTCTTCAGGGTGGCCATGACCAGCGTCACCGCCTGGCGCTGGCCGCCGGAGAGCAGGCCCACCTTGGTGGACAGCCGGTCCTCCAGCCCTAAGTCCAGCTGGGCCAGAAGCGCCCGGTATTCCTCCCGGTTTGCCCGGGTGCAGCCCCATTTTAAGCTGCGGCGGGTGCCCCGGCGGGCGGCGATTGCCAGGTTTTCCGCGATCTCCATATCCGGGGCGGTTCCCTTCATGGGATCCTGAAACACCCGGCACAGCAGGGAAGCCCGCTTGAAGGCAGGCAGGTTGGTCACGTCCACACCGTTGATCCGGATGGTGCCGTAATCCGGCTTCCAAACCCCGGAGATGGCGTTGAGCATGGTGCTTTTTCCCGCGCCGTTGCCGCCGATGACGGTGACAAAATCTCCGGGGGCCAGATGGAGGTTCAGGTCGGACAATGCCCGCTTTTCGTTCACCGTGTTGGGATTGAAGGTTTTATACAGGTTTTTGATTTCAAGCATCCTTCTTACCTCCCATGTTCTCTTCCCGGGCCGCCAGCTCCGGGGGAAGCTTGGGCTTGGTGAAGTACTCGCTCTTTAAGTGGGGGAGCGCCAGGAACAGGGCTACCACCAGGGCGGAGAGCATCTTCAATAGATCCGTGTCCAGACCCAGGTAGATCACAAAGGTATACACCAGATAGTAGGTGATGCTGCCGCCGATGACGCCGATGAGGCTGACCACAAAATTGGGCTTGATCTTCCTGGAGACGGAAAGGCCGATGATGATGGCGGCCAGGCCGATGACAATGGCGCCCCGGCCCATGTTGATATCGGCAAAGCCCTGGTACTGGGCCAGGAGGGCGCCGGAAAGGCCCACTAGACCATTGGAAATGGCCAGGCCCAATACGGTGTTGAACTTCACGTTGACGCCCTGGGCTTCGCTCATGTCCGGGTTATCGCCGGTGGACTTGACGGACAGGCCGATTTCCGTATAGAAGAACAGGAACAGCCCGACCACGATCAGCACGCAGAAAACCCCGGCCACCAAAATGGCATTGGTATTGTCCAGGGAAGTCAGCAGCACCGTGGTGCTCCTGGAGCTGATGGAGACGTTGGCCTTTCCCAGGATCTTCAGATTCAAAGACCACAGTGACAGCTGGGTTAAAATACCGGAAAGAATGGCGGGAATGCCCAGCAAAGTATGGAACAATCCGGTGACCAGACCGGTGAGCGCTCCTGCCAGGAAGGCAAGAAGCAAGGCTAAAAATACATTGCAGCCGTTCAGCAGCAGCGTGGCGCAGACGCAGGCCCCGGTGCAGATGGAGCCGTCCACAGTCAGATCGGCGATGTTCAGAATCTTATAGGAGATATAAAGCCCCATGGCCATAATGCCCCAGATCAGCCCCTGGGCCACGGCGCCGGGCAGCGCGTTCAGAAAACCCATAGCTCACGCCGCGCTTTCCCGAACCACATAGCCCTGGGCGTCCAGAGCGGCGGTATCGATGCCCAATTCCTCACAGATGGCCGCATTGTACTTCTTCACAGGCTGGGAGTCGTAGCGAATGGCCATCTGGGAGATGTCCTCCCGGCCCAGGAGGATGTCCGCGGCCATTTTGCCGGTCTCCGCGCCGATGTTATAGTAGCTGATGGCCAGGGTGGCGAAGCACACATCGCTTTCATAGCCGGTGAACACAGGGGTCTTGTCGGGGCCGCACACGTTGCGCAGGATCTCGTCGTTGGAGGCTACGGTGTTGTCGGTGGGCACATAGATGGCGTCGCATTCCCCGGAAGCCTTGGTCACGATGCTCTGCAGCTCGGTAGACTCGGAGAACTTGTATTCGATCACGTTCATCCCCTTGTCCTGGAAGTAGGCGCTGACTACGTTATACTGGTATTCGGAGTTGGGCTCGGCGGAGCAGTAGAGAATGCCCACGGTGGAGTCCGCTCCCAAATTCAGCACGTCGATCATCATCTGGGCCTGCTCGTCCAGAGGGGCCAGGTCGGAGGTGCCGGAAACGTTGCCTCCCACCACGCCGTCAAAGTTCTCCAGAGCCAGGGCCACGCCGTACTCGGTGATGGAGGTGCCCAGGACGGGAATGGTTTCGGTGGCGTTGTAGGCGGCCTGGAGGGCGGCGGTGGCGTTGCCCAGGATCAGATCCACCTTTTCAGATACAAAGTTGTTGACGATGGTGACACAGGTATTGGGGTCGCCCTGGGCGTTCTGCTCCTTGAATTCCACGGTCTTTCCCTCCGCTTCCAAGGCCTCCGTCAGAGCGTCCTGAAAGCCCTGGGTGGCCAGATCCAGAGAATCGTGGGTCACCAGCTGGCAGATACCCACCACATACTGGGACTTTTCGGAGCTGCCGGAATTGTCGCAGGCGGCCAGACAGGCGCAGATCGCGACACACAGCGCCAGCGCAAGGATACGGGACGTCATTCTTTTCATTTTGCTTACCTCACACAATCAAATTGGTTTATAATTCACACACCCTTCAGCCGGGCATGAAAATTAAAAAAAGAAGCCCCGCGTTTTCCCCAAGGGAAAACGCAGGGACAGTCAAAGACCGTGTTACCACTCTGCTTCGCCCCTTCCTCACGAAAGGAGCCTCATCAGGTGCCGATACACCCTTGCCATATAACGGTGGCCCCCGGTAAAGCCTACACAGCCCATGGCTTTCAGCCCACAGCTCACAGAAGGAATTCCCCGGAACCTGATTTGCCGCTTCGCACCAAACAGCAGCTCTCTGAAAAATCAGCAGACCGGATACTGGTTTCTGCTCAAACGCTTTTCTCTATGAGATATGATATAAAAAAACGTCCCCTTTGTCAAGACTTTTGTCTGCATAGGACGGAATGAATCTGAAAAGAAATCCTCCGGGACGGAGGGAATGGGGCGTTCAGAAAATGTTTGCGGTTGCTTTTTCTGCCGGAATATGGTAGCATGGGGATGAATTTTCCCGGAAAAGCCGGGATAGGCTTTGGAGGATAGTATGGATCCGTTTTTCAGCGTCGCGCAGGTGATTGTACCGATTTTCGCCGCCGTGTTTCTTGGGGTTTATGCCAGGAAGCATGGGCATATCACATGGGAAGGCAATCAGGGTTTGCAGCGATTTGCCATTGATTTCGGACTGCCCTGCATTTTGTTCAATTCCTGTCTTACAGCCCGGATTGACGAAGGCTCCCTGCTCACCATGGGCCTGGTGCTGCCTCTGGTGATCCTGAGCACCCTGTGGGCCTTCCGGCGGGGAAGAAAACGGTTCGCCTATCACAATCTGCCCATGCTGTTCGCCGCCCAGGAGACGGGCATGATCGGCATTCCGCTGTTTATGATCCTGTTTGGGGCGGATCAGGCGTTTCGCGTGGGGATCCTGGATCTGACCCAGACGGCAACGGTCATTCCCACCATTGCCGTCTTAACGGCGGACGCGGGGAAGAACCCCACCCTGGGGCAGATCGGCAAAAAGGTGATCGCGTCTCCCTTCCTGCTTGCCAGTCTGCTGGGACTGGCGCTGAACCTGTCCGGGGCCGGGGACTGGCTGAACCAAATGGGAGCGGGACAGATTATCACCGGGGTCACCTCCTTCATTTCTCAGCCGGTAAGCACGGTGATGCTCTTCAGCGTGGGCTATAACTTTTCTTTGTCCAAAGAGAACCGGGAAGAGATTTTCCGGATTGCCGGAATCCATGTGCTCCTGTACGGGGTGTTCTGCCTGCTGATTCAGGGGGCTTTGCTTCTGGTTCCCAATGTGGATCCCCGGATCCGGTGGTCCATTGCCCTGTACTGCGCCTTGCCGCCCAGCTATCTTGCCCCGGGCCTTGGCCGCCGGAAGGAGGATTATGCCGTCGCGTCCGGGGTCTGCTCGGTGCTGACCCTGGTTTGCATGGGGGTGTTTTGCTGCATGGCCGCGGCGGCGGTATAAACGGAACATATGGGAAGAGGCTGTCTCACGAAGAGACAGCCCCAGGCTGTCGAGAAAGTAAGTTTCCGGGTAGAAGCTTATAAACAAGCGCCGCGCCAAAGCCTCCGAAGTGCAAAGGGAGGTGGGCAGGCGAAGCCTGCTCGGAGGGATTGACGCGGCAGAATGTTCTCTCTTTGCCGGAGTGCGGGCAAATTCGCACATTGTACCGCACAATACTCTGAGGCTGTCTCACGAAGAGACAGCCCCAATTTTTATGCCTGGCCGGAGGCGGCTTCCCGGGGATCCGGATGGATGGTTTTTACGCCAAAGAGGAAGTAGAGAATGTGGAAAACCCAGACCTCTGCCAGAATCAGCTGCCCGATCCGAACCTGGTGCATCATGAAAAAGCCAACGCTCATCAGCGCCGTCACGGTAATCATGATCCTGACCTTTGTTTTTTTGGTCATGCCTTGGCCTTTTACATAGCTTTCCAGGTTGTTCTTATAGAGCTTGGTGGATAAAAACCAGTTGTGAACCTTTTGGGAGCTTTTGGCAAAGCAGAAGGCCGCCAGCAGCAGGAAGGGGAAGGCGGGCAGCAGAGGCACCACCGCCCCCACAGCCCCAAGGGCCAGGCTCACAAAGCCCAGGGCCAGATAAAGAAGCTTCTTCGGATTCATATCGATCTCTCCATTCTTCGTTTTTCTTTTTTGGTTTCAACCATGTGGCGAATGACCGTAATCGGGTGAGAAAGCAGCGTCCGGGGGCCGGAATAGCGCATTACCTCCCGGATCTTCTGCCGCATGTCCGGCTTATAGCAATGGACGGCGCAGTTGGAGCAGAAGGGTTTCGTCTCCATGAAGGGGCAGCGGTCGCTGCGCTGACGGGCATACTGATCCAGAGCCAGGCATGCCGGGCAGAGACCGCCCTTGTGTTTATGCTTTTTCCGGCAATACAGGGCGATCATTTGGGACACCAGCAGCTTTTCCCGCTGCCGCTTGCGGTTTACATCCTGCATCAGCAGATCCTCCCTTGCTCCAGAGAATAGATATGGCTGGCAATGGACATGGTGGAGGCCCGATGGGAGACCAGCACCACGGTTTTGCCCTCCCGCTGCTGATGCAGGGACTTCAGGATCACCGCCTCGTTCAGGCTGTCCAGATTGCTGGTAGGCTCGTCCAGGAGCATCAACGGGGCGTTGTGGAGAAATGCCCGGGCAAGGCCCAGCCGCTGCCGCTCCCCGCCGGAAAGGGTGTCTCCCAACTCCCCTACGGGGGTGTCATAGCCCCTGGGCAGTGTCATAATAAAATCATGAACCGAGGCCTTTTTGCAGGCGGCTTCGATTTCTTCGTCGGCGGCGTCCAATTTGGCAATCCGCAGATTGTTTCGGATGCTGTCGTGGAACAGGTGGGTCTGCTGGGTGACGAAGCTTTCCATGTTCCGAAGATCCCGGGTGTTGATCCGGGACACCGGACAGCCGGACAAGGCGACCTGGCCCTGCTGAACGTCCCAGAACCGCATGAAAAGCTTCAGCAGCGTGGACTTGCCGCTGCCGCTTCTGCCGGAGATCCCCACAATGGTATCTTGGGGGATGCGGACGGAAACGTTGGACAGGATCTGTTCATCCCCATAGGAAAAGCTGACGTTCCGGGCTTCCCCGCCGGTGAACCGGGTTTGGGGACGGCCTGTGACCTCTTCCACCACCGGGGCCTCCTCCAGAATGTCCAGCACCCGGTTCCCGGCGGCGAAGGTATTTTGCAGGGTGCTTCCCAAAGCCGCCAAGGCGATCACCGGGCCGAAGGAGGAAAACAGGGCCAGGGTGGGGATCAGAACGGCGTCAAAGCCCACCGCTTGCCGCTGATACAGCCAAAGGGAGACAAACAGCATCGTAAGATCAAACAAGAGCACAGCGGTATTGGTCATGGCGGTATTTCGTCCGGAGTGACGCTTCATTTCTTCCTCTACCCGGGCCAGGTTTTCGGTTTTTTCCAGAAGCTCTCCAAGGCGGGCTTCCCCCTGGGCGTATTGCTGCAATTCGGGAAGCCCCCGGAGACTGTCCAGCATAAAGCTGCTTAAGTCCCCGGATTGGCTGCGCAGCCGCAGGCCCCGGTCTCCGGTCAGCCGGGAAACTACCAGGGGAATGACCAGCCCTACGATGATGTAAGAAACCAGGGCGGTCAGGCCCAGCAGCCAGTGATAGCTGCCGATAAACAGGCACATGGCAAGGCAGAACAGCAGGGCAATGGCGGCGGGGGAGATGGTGTGGGCGTAAAACACCTCCAGCAGTTCAATGTCCGAGGTGATGACGCTGATCAGATCCCCTTTGTCCCGGCCCTCCAGCTTGGCGGGGCACAGCCGCCGCAGGGCCTGAAATACCCGGTGACGGATCAGGGCCAGCAGCCGAAAGGCAATGTAGTGGTTGCAGGTCTGCTCCCCATATCGCAAAAATCCCCGGGCAGCTGCAAACAGGATCAGCAGGGAAACCACCGCCGCCATAGACGGCCCGGTTCCCGGAGCCAGAACCGCCAGCACCCCGTATCCGCCTAAAACGGTGAGGAAGGCGGCGCACAGGTGACCGGCCAGGCCCAGCACGATGGCCAGCAGCATATAGCCGGTCAACGGCTTTACCAGGCCGATGAGTTTGGTCATAACGGAAAATCCGCTTCTTCTGTTCATACTCCGTTCCCTCCAAAGTGTTCCAGGTCCTGCTGCACACGCCAGAGGGTTTCATAAACGCCCTTTTGGGACAGCAGTCTATTGTGATCGCCCCGTTCCGCCACCGTCCCTTGGCGCAGCACATAGATGGTATCCGCCGTCACCACGTTGGCAAGCCGGTGACTGATGAGAATAACGGTTTTCCGTTGGGAAAGCTCCCGAATCAGGGCCATGATCCGGTTTTCGCTCTCCACGTCGATGTTGGAGGCGGCTTCGTCAAAAATATAAACCGGGGTATCGTGGAGCAGCGCCCGGGCCAGGGCAAGGCGCTGACACTGGCCGCCGGAAAGATTGCTTCCTTTTTCCAGAAGGGGGGTATCCAGGCCCTGCTCCCGCCGGAGAAACGCCGCCAGCCGCACCCGCTCCAAAGCCTCCCACAGCTGTTCATCGGAAGCATGGGGATTGCCCATCCGCAGATTGTCCCGGACGGTGCCCTTGAACAGGTAACTCTGATGGCCTACGTAGGTGACCGCGTTCATCAGGGCGTCCTCCCGCAGGGCGCTCAGCTCCACGCCGCCCAGGGCGACGCTGCCCTGATAATCCTTGTTCCTGCCCATTATGATCGCGGCCAGGGTGGATTTTCCGCATCCGCTTTCCCCCACTAAGGCGGTGAGGCTTCCCTGGGGAAATACCATATCCACATGATGAAGAACCGGACGGCCTTCTTCGTAGGCATAGGTCAGATCCTGACAGGAGATGGTCATATCCGCCGGAACACCGGCGGTTCCCGCTTCCGGCTCCGGCAAATCCAGCAGCCGGAAGATCTTGTCGCTGGCGGCCATGCCGTTCATGGCAATGTGGAAATAGGAGCCCAATAGCCGCATGGGAATGAAAAAGTCCGCCGACAGCAGAAGGATCAGCAGGCACCCGGCCAGAGAGAGCGCCCCTTGCCGGAACTGCCCCAGGGCAATCAGGATCCCCAGCGCGCTGCCGCCGTAGGCCACCAGATCCATAATGGTGATGGAGTTTAGCTGCATGGAGAGCACCTTCATGGTGATCTTTCGAAAGGCTTCCGCCTCCCGATCCATTTCCCGGCTTTTGAATTCATCTGCCTGGTAGATCTTCAGGGTGGTCAAGCCCTGGAGATTTTCCAGGAAGGTATCTCCCAGGGAGGTATACGCCCCCCAGTATTTGCTCAGCAGCTTCTTTGCCCAGGTCTGCACCGCCGCTATAGCCCCGGGGATCAGGGGAACGCAGGCCAGCAGCGCTGCCTCCGCCGGAATATTCACAAAGCACACAGCGATGAACAATGTAACCGGGGCCAGAAGGGCATAAAAGAACTGGGGAAGGTAGGAGCCAAAGTAGGTCTCCAGCTGATCCACACCCTCTACGGCAACCTGAACCACCTCGCTGGTGTTCACCTGCTGCTGATAGCCGGTTCCCAGACGCAGAAGCTTTCTCATGATCCGCTCCCGCAGGATTCTCTTGACCGCGGCGGAGGATAGAAAGCTCATCCGGCTGGCGGCTGTGGTACACAGATATCGGATGCACAGAGCCAGCAGGGCGATGAGGGCCGTATACGCCAGCTGCGCCGGCTCCGTCGTCCTATGATACAGCCCCGCGATCAGCAGGGAAATGGCTGCCATCATGGCAATGTTGGCCGCAAGGGCGCACCATTGGAGCGCCACGTTGGCGGCGATATAGGGCTTGCTTTCGCTGACCATTCCGATCAGACGCTTGTTAATCATCATAACAACAGATTCCTTTCCGCGGTTGCTGTTAACGGCCCAGATGGTTAGACTCAGCTAACCTCCTGACTGAAAAAACAGACAGCTTCCTGCCTGTTTTTTGCTAAAATTAGCAAGTGCTAATCGAAAGACAAACAATAAATTAGCAACCGCTAACCAGGAAAAGTATACTGTATGGGAAGGGGCTTTGTCAAGTGGATTTTTCCGGGATGGGAAGAAGGAGGGGACCATCCCGGGCCGGAGACAATGAGGGCTATTTTTCGGGAGAGGGAAGATCCATGGGATAGGAGATCCCCGCTGCCCGGAAGCCGGTTCCCGAAGAATTCAGATATACCTTGGGCGTGACGCCGGTTTGCTTTTTGAACTGGCGGATGAAATAGCTCTGGGAGGTGTAGTTCAGGATGCAGGCCACTTCGCCGCAGGTTTTGCCCTGACGAAGCAGCTCCTTTGCCTCGTCAATCCTGACCTTTTGAATGTAGTCGCTGACGGATATGCCCATGTGCTTGCGGAACAGCTTGGCGATATACTCCTTGGAGTACTCCGACCCTTCCGCCAGATCCTCCAATGTGATGTTCTGATGGGTGTGGGAGGCGATGTACTGAACGCACCGGCGGACGATCTGAGGATGGAGCGAATTGCTTTTGGTTTTCTCCACCAGCTGGGCATAGGCGATGCCGGTTTCCACAAGAATCCGGTAGATGGTAAGCTCCTTGTCCGCCTCGTCGATCTTCATAATGGCGCTGTCGCTGCGGGCGTAGCATTCGATCTCCGGGGCGCCGCCGATGATGGCCGCCCGGCAGGTCAGGGTCACTCCCGCTACCGCGTTGTATTTTGCCTGGCGCAGCTTGTTTCTGGAGGTTTTTCCAATGGGGATCCGAAGCTCCGGAGACCGGGCCAGGGCGGCGGTGCAGAAGGCCACCATTTCCTTGGGCTTTCCTTCCACGATGTAGGTAAGCACCGCTTTTTCCAGTTCAAAGGGGAACCGGTGAAAATCCTTTTCCCGCTGGGCAAATACCGCCTGGTCGCCGTCGGTTTCCAAATACACGATCCGGTCTAAGTATTCTTCAATCATGCCCGTCACCTCCGTCGTTTTGAAAACATTTTTTGCAGAATCGTATCATTATGTGCAGAACTATGATATCATATCTTTCCGGCAAAAGCTATAATTAATTCATAAATAATGCGTCTGAAATTGGCATTATTTCTAAAAACAGAAGGAGGCAGCGCAATGGGAGAAGAGCAGAAGAGCCCGATGACCGTGAAAGAATACAAAAAGCGGGGCAGGGAAGAGGCGGTCGATTATATCCGGCGGAAACGGGCAACTAAGGGCGAGGAGCGCAAGGCAGTCGTCCGGGAGCAGAAGCAGAAGATCAAAACCTGGAAGCAGGGTCTGAAGGATCTGGACAAGGAGGAACGGAAAAAGCAGAAGAAGGCCCACAAGGCATACAAAAGGCGGATGGCCCGGCCCAGAACCATTGCCATCTGGGCGGCGGTGG
Organism: uncultured Oscillospiraceae bacterium; assembly: GCA_944385535.1. Taxonomy (GTDB): domain Bacteria; phylum Bacillota; class Clostridia; order Oscillospirales; family Oscillospiraceae; genus Faecousia. The sequence continues at coordinate 7,508 of CALWXR010000040.1, read as the reverse complement.
TGCTGGTGGTGGTGATGATCTATAACGCCGCCTATCCCCTGATTCACAACATTGGGGCCATTATGTCCCAGGAGTTTACGGATCAGACCCCCGAAGCCCAGGCCGCCCGGGCCGCCGGCGAGGCCTTTGCCACGGAGATCTCCGACGAGGGCATCGTCCTGCTGAAAAATGACAATGACCTGCTGCCCCTGAGCGACAAGAAGGTGAATGTGTTCGGCGACGACGCCTACAGCTTCAAATACGGCGGCGGCGGATCCGGCGCGGTGGACCTGAGCAACTGTGTAACCCTGTTTGAAGGCCTGGAAATGGCGGGCATTGAGATCAACCAGGAGCTTCACCAATTGTATCAGAGCATGGGCAACGACGAGGAGGACACCGGCTCCAACAACGTGGTGGCCATGGTTTCCTCCTTCCTGTTCGGGGCGGAAACCCAGGACATCAACTCCAATGAGCACCTGACGGAAGAGGTTCTGAACCAGGCGAAAGCCTATTCCGACCAGGCTATTGTGGTGCTCAGCAACGACGTGGTGGAGTCCTCCGACAGCTCTCTGGAGGCTCTGAAGCTCACCGCCAACCGGCGGGAGCTGATCCGGATCGTGGCGGAGCACTTTGACCATGTAATCATCATCGTCAACGTGGGCAACGCCACAGAGCTGGGGATTGTGGAGGAATACGATTCCATTGAAGCGGTGGTGTGGACCGGCATTCCCGGCACCAAGGGCTGTATTTCCCTGGGTAAGGTCCTTTCCGGGCAGATCAATCCCTCCGGCCGTCTGACGGACACCTACGCCTATGACGTAAGCAGCGCCCCGGCTTCGGAGAACTTCGGGGATTACAAGTATGACAACCTGGATGGCATGTCCTTCATCCACTACGAAGAGGGCATTTACATCGGCTACCGCTACTATGAGACCCGGTACTTAGGCGATGAGGAAGGGTATTGGAACGCGGTGCAGTATCCCTTCGGCTACGGTCTGAGCTATACGGAATTTGAATGGGAGACCCAGGACTTCTCCGTGGAGGAGGAAACGGTCACCTGGGAGGTAACGGTCACCAACGTGGGGGACATGGCGGGCAAGGATGTGGTCCAGCTGTATTTCTCCGCCCCCTACACCCCCGGCGGCATTGAAAAGTCCGCCATCGAGCTGGCGGCCTATGATAAGACGGCTCTGCTCCAGCCCGGAGAAAGCGAAACGCTGACCCTTTCCTTCCCGGTGCGGGATATGTCCAGCTACGATATGCACAACGAGGAAACGTACGTGCTGGAAAAAGGCAGCTATGAAATCAAGCTGGCCCGGAACGTCCATGACATTGCGGAGGTCCAGACCTATGATGTGGAAGAAACCATTGTTTATGATACTGACGAAACCACCGGCGTTTCCATTGAGAATCTGTTTGACTACGCGGACGGAGACCTGACCTACCTGTCCCGGAACGACTGGGAGGGCACCTATCCCGACGGGGATAAGGCAGACCATTCCGCGTCGGAGGAGCTGCTGGCGGCGGTGGACAGCTACAACAATCCCGCTCCCGCCACCGGGGAAATGCCCGTCACCGGGGCGGACAACGGACTTTTGCTGAAGGATCTGAAGGGGCTTTCCTATGAGGATCCCCAGTGGGAGAAATTCCTGGATCAGCTTACCTATGAGGAAATGAAGGCCCTCTTCTCCGAGGGCGGCTGGCACTCCATCGCCATTGACCGGCTGGGGATCCCCGCCACCCGGATGCTGGACGGCCCCGCGGGCATCAACTCCATGTTCACCCCGGTTTCCGCCGCGGCCTATCCCACGGAGATGATGGTGGCCTCCACCTGGAACGACGACCTGGCTTATGCGCTGGGATCCTGCATCGGTTCGGAAGCGGCGGCTTATGATGTGCAGGTGTGGTACGCCCCTGCCATGAACCTCCACCGCACCGCCCAGGGGGGCAGAAACTTTGAGTACTACTCGGAAGATCCGGTGCTGTCGGGCATGATGGCGGCTGCCACCATCCGGGGGGCCCAGGAGCAGGGGGTCATCGTCACCATCAAGCACTTCGCCATGAACAACGAGGAGACCAACGCCCGGTCCGGCATCTACTGCTGGGCCAACGAGCAGGCCATGCGGGAGCTGTACCTGCGGCCCTTTGAGATCTCCGTGAAGGAGGGGGGCGCAGCCGGCGTCATGTCCGCCTTCACCCACATCGGTCACAAGTGGTCCGGCGCCAATCCGGAGCTGCTGCAGAAGCTGCTTCGGGAGGAATGGGGCTTTGAGGGCTTCGTCACCTCCGATGCGGCCCTGGCGGGCTTTATGGACGCGGCCCTGGCCTGCAGGAACGGCAATGACCTGATGCTGGAAATGGGTCTGGCAAACTCCGCCAACGTGGTGGAGGAAGCCTACAAGGAGGACCCGGTGGGCATCACCCTGGGCCTGCGCCAGTGCGCACACAATCTGTGCTACGCCATTTTGAACTATACGGATGCGGTGAAGTGATATGAAGCATGAAGATCTCATTAAACAGTTGACCCTGGAGGAAAAGGCCTCCTTACTGTCCGGGGCCAATTTCTGGAATACCAAGCCGGTCCCCCGGCTTGGAATCCCGGGGATGATGCTCACTGACGGCCCCCACGGTCTGCGCAAGCAGGGAGGGAAGGCGGATCATCTGGGCCTGAACAACTCTCTGCCCGCCACCTGTTACCCCAGCGCCGCTGGACTGGCCAATTCCTGGGACGAAGAACTACTGGAGGAAATGGGCCGGGCTTTAGGCCTGGAAGCCGCCAGCGAGGGGGTCAGCGTGATCCTGGGCCCCGGCGTGAACATCAAGCGAAATCCCCTGTGCGGCAGAAACTTTGAGTACTTCTCCGAGGATCCCTATCTCTCCGGCAAGCTGGCGGCGGCCTTGATCCGGGGCATTCAGGAAAACGGAATCTCCGCCTGTGTCAAGCACTACGCGGTGAACTCCCAGGAGCTGCGGCGGATGACCAACGATTCGGTGCTGGACGAGCGGACCTTGCGGGAAATTTACCTGCCTGCCTTTGAAATGGCGGTGAAGGAGGGCGGGGTGAAATGCCTGATGACCTCCTACAACCGGGTGAACGGGATCTACGCCCACGAGCATCCCCATCTGCTCAGGGACATTCTCTACGGAGAATGGGGCTTTGCGGGGATGGTGGTATCCGACTGGGGCGGCAACAATGACCGGGTGGAATCCGTCCGTCAGGGAGGGACTCTGGAAATGCCCTCCTCCAAAGGACAGACAGACCGGCACCTGGTACAGGCGGTTCGATCCGGCAAGCTGGAGGAAGCCGTCCTGGATGAGCAGGTGGACCGGCTGCTGGAGCTGGTATTTGCCACCCAGCCCCATATTACCGGCAAGACCTACGACAAGAATGCCCACCACGCCCTGGCGGCAAAGGTGGCGGAAAAGACGGCGGTGCTGTTGAAAAATCAGGATCACATCCTGCCCCTGAAAAATCAGCAGTCCGTGGCGGTCATCGGCGACTTTGCCCAAAATCCCCGGTATCAGGGGGCGGGCAGCTCCAAGATCAACCCCACAAAGCTGGACAACGGACTGGACGCCCTGAAGGCGGCAGGCGTCCACGTGACCGGCTACGCACCGGGTTTCCGGCGCGGCGGGAAGAAGGACCCTATGCTGATCCGTCAGGCGTGCAATCTGGCAGGGAAAGCGGACCTGGTCCTTGTGTGGCTGGGCCTGGACGAAGGCGGGGAAGCGGAAGGGGTGGACCGGGAAAATATGGCCCTTCCCGAAAACCAGATGGAGCTCCTTTCCGCCCTTTCCCAAGTCAATGAGAATATTGTTGTGGTGCTCAGCTGCGGCTGTGTGGTGGATCTGTCCTGGGATCACCTGGCCAAGGCGGTGCTCCACGGCTATTTGGGCGGCCAGGCGGGAGCCCGGGCCATGGCGAGACTGCTGACCGGAGCGGTCAACGTCAGCGGCAAGCTGGGGGAAACGGTGCCCCTGTGCTACAGCGATATCCCCTCCGCTCCCTATTTCCCGGGCATGGAAGCAACAAGCGAATACCGGGAGGGGCTGTACGTGGGCTACCGGTATTTTGATACCGCCCGTCAGGAAGTCAAGTACCCCTTCGGACACGGCCTGAGCTATACCCGCTTCCAATACAGCGGCATGACCGTGGAAGATCATACAGTCTCCTTCCGCGTTCAAAACACCGGCGGCGCGGCGGGGGAGGAGATCGCCCAGCTGTATATCCACAAGGAAACCGCCGGGATCTTCCGGCCGGAGCAGGAACTGAAGGGCTTTGCCAAGGTATTCCTGGAGCCGGGGGAGGAAAAGAAAGTGTCCATTTCCCTGTGTGACCGGAGCTTTGCCCTTTGGAGCATCAAAGAGCAGGACTGGGTGGTGGAGCCGGGGGTCTATGAGATCCGGATAGGCGCTTCCAGCCGGGACATCCGCCTTACCGGAAAGGTGGAAAAGACCGGCCCGGCTGCAACAAATCCCTATTCCGGGGAGGTGTTCGCGCCTTACCGCACCGGACGGGTACACAGCGTCCCCGATGAAGCCTTTGCCGCCCTGCTGGGCCATGAGATCCCCAGAGCCGCCTGGAACCGGAGCGCCCCCATCGGCTTTAATGATACCATCTCCCAGGGAGAATATCTATCCCGGGGCCTGGGCAAGTGGATTTTCCGGCTGATCAGCCTTACACGCAAGGCGCTGATGGCCCTGGAAAAGAAGGAACTGGCCAACAACTTGATGTTTGTGATGAACATGCCCTGGCGGGGGGTGGCCCGGATGTCCGGGGCGCTCACCGACGAGCAGGTGTACGCGCTGCTTGCCATGATCAACCGGGAAAAGGGGGGCTTCCGGAAGCTGCTGAAGGTCACCCTGGAAAAGAAACAAGGATAGCGCGCAAAATACGCTCCTCGTGGAACCTGCTACGGCGGGGACCCGGGGAGCGTTTTCCCGGGCCTGATTCTCTTTGTAACGGGAATTGTTCATAAATCATAACAGCCGCCGTGGTTTCTCGAGAAATCCCGGCGGTTTTCTATGAGGGAAGGGCAAGGGGGAGAGCAAGGGGAAGGGCAAGGATAGGGCAAGCTAGAAAAAGGGGGAGGGGGAGTAAGAGAACAAGTAAGAGTAAAAGACAGAGTATAAGCACAAATGTGTATAGGCTGCCGGGCGGAGGGGGGATAGAGAAAAAAGAATTCCTGTGCTATCATAGCCCAAAACCACGGTTGGGAGGAAAACGGGTATGAGGATTTGGACTTTTTTAATGACCGGTTTGGCGATTTTTGGGGGACAGGAACAGCCCAGACCCGCCTGGTCTGGCTTTGGTCTGCCTGTTGGACTGGGGGTTTGGAGCGGGATCGCGCCGGGACGGCTGAATTCCGGCATATCCAGGGCACTCTCCGGGTCAGGCTTTAGGGACCGGGCCGAAGGAACCATTTCAGTGTCTGCTTGCCGTAAGCGCATGGATCCCTGGGCTTCGCTCGGGATGACGGACTTTTTTCTGCGGCAAACCCAATGCCTTGCCTCGGTCTGCCGGGCTGTGGGTTGGCTGCGCCGCGTTTCCCCCCTTCCTGTCATCGCCAGCGCAGTCGGGAGAGCCTGGCACGAATGCGCGGAGAAGGGAACGCTGAATGGCATCCATGGAAAATCATATTTGCCTGGACAGTCAGGGGAACGCTTTACTTTTTCCCGAAATTGGGGTATGATAGAGAAAACCAAATTGGAGGTGCTCTTATGGAAGAACCCAAAGGGAAATACTACGAAAAACGGGCCCAGGTGTTGGTGAAGAACCTTCGGAGCAGGAATTTTGAAGCGTATTATTGCGCCGACAAGGCTTCCGCTCTGAAAAAAGCCCTGGAGCTGATCCCGGAAGGGGCCAGCGTAGGCTGGGGCGGGGCCATGTCCGCCCAGCAGATCGGCCTGATGGATGGGGTCCGGGCCGGGGCCTATCAGGCCATTGACCGGGAGCAGGCGGCCCCGGAGGACCGGCCGAAGGTGATGAAGCAGTGCCTGCTGGCGGACGTGTTCATCACCGGAGCAAACGCTCTGAGCCTGGACGGCCAGATGGTGAATATTGACGGGACGGGGAACCGGCTGGCGGCCATTGCCTACGGCCCGGAGTCCATTGTGGTCATTACCGGTATGAACAAGGTGGCCGATACGTTGGAGGACGCGGTGCGCCGGGCCCGAACCGTAGCCGCGCCCATGAACAAGCAGCGCTTTGACTCCGACACGCCCTGCCAGGTTACAGGCGCCTGCGCCAACTGCAAGGGGGACAGCTGCATCTGCAACCAGATCCTCATCACCCGCAACTGCCGTCCGGCAGGCCGGATCAAATTCGTTATCGTAGGGGAGGATTTGGGGCTGTGACCCGAAAAAAGTATGCTGCAAAAGATTCGTAAACTGATCCAACAATACTGGGACATACTGAGCTATTTGGTATTCGGATTTTTAACCACAGTGGTCAACTACCTGGTCTATCTGCCTCTGCTGAACCTGGCAGGGCTGTCCGCTGCTGTGAGCAATATGATCGCCTGGGTGGCGGCGGTGGCGTTCGCCTACCTGACCAATAAGCCCTTTGTATTCAAAAGTCATGATTGGTCCGCCAAGACGGTGGTGCCGGAATTGACCAAGTTCGTCTCCTGCCGCATCGGCTCCGGCCTGATGGAGACGGTAATCCTGTTTATTACCGTGGATACCCTCCACTGGAACGGCAATATCTGGAAGCTTCTGACCAGTGTACTGGTAGTGGTTTCGAACTACTTCGCAAGCAAGCTGCTGGTATTCCGGAAGTAAACCTATATAATGTCTGCTGAATAAGTCGTGATAACGACTTATTCACACACCGTTCGGTGCGCAATTGCATAAAAGCGGCTCTTTTTAACCGCTTTTATGGAATTCAGACAGCAATCAATGGGTATCTTATCCGGCATGGCGCAGTGCCGGATAAGCAGGCGCACAGCTTTTGCTCTAAAACGAGCAAAAGCTCAGAGTGTAGAAGAAGCTTCTGGCGCTTACAGCGCAAAAGACCCCCCTTGTGTAAAGGGTAAGGGTCGCGCAGTCGCGGTAGTGAATGACAGCGTAAGTAGGCAGTCAGAGCCGCGACCGGGCTCGCCGCAGCGAGCAGTCACAGCGAAGCCGTGACTGGGGGACTGTGCGGTACAATGTGCGAATTCGCCTGCACTCCGGCAAAGAGAGAACATTCTGCCGCGTCAATCCCTCCGAGCAGGCTTCGCCTGCCCACCTCCCTTTGCACAAGGGAGGCTTTGGCGCGGTGCTTGTTTATAAACTTCTACGCGGAAACTTACTTGTTCGACAGCCTGAGCTTTTGCTCTAAAACGAGCAAAAGCTGTGCACCCGAATAACACAAAATCAAGGGGAAAGCCTTGGCTTTCAAGCTGTTTTGTGTTATTCACTCAAACTTCGCACCCCTAAAAAACCAAACTTTTTAGCCGATTTTGCAAAATAAAAAGGTTCAATGAAAAAACTTGTGTGATAGCGAACACAGTATTGTAGTGACAAAAAATGGAATCTCGCGCATA
>CALWXR010000039.1 GCA_944385535.1 uncultured Oscillospiraceae bacterium | reverse complement strand
ACCCCCTATTATCATCTGAGGTTATTATAGCACAATATTCTGATTTATGAAAGATTTAGATTTAACAAAGCACTAGTTTTCTCGTAAAAAAGCGTTGAGCGTTTACACGAATAAAAATAAGGTGTGATGAAATGATATAGAAGAATGGGAGGAGGATCAAAATGGCGAATCGATTGAGACAGGAAAAATCGCCGTATCTGATACAGCATGGGGAAAATCCTGTGGACTGGTATCCCTGGTGCGAAGAGGCATTCTTGACGGCGGCAAGGGAGGATAAGCCGGTTTTTCTAAGCATCGGGTACTCCACCTGCCACTGGTGCCACGTGATGGCCCATGAATCCTTTGAGGATCCGGAAGTGGCCGCCCTCCTTAACCGGGAATTTGTCAGCATCAAGGTGGATCGGGAGGAGCGGCCGGATATTGACGCGGTGTATATGTCCGTGTGTCAGGCCATGACCGGCTCCGGGGGCTGGCCGTTGACCATCGTTATGACCCCGGAACAGAAGCCCTTCTTCGCGGGGACCTATTTTCCAAAGCATGGCGGCTATGGATGGTTTGGCCTCATAGAACTGTTGAAACAGATAGCCGATCTCTGGAAGAACAGCCGTGAGGAATTGATGCGGACGGGGAGTCAGATCACCGCAGCAATCAATCAGAAACAGACTGGCAATGGCCGGAAGCCTGACCGCCAGCTGGCAGAACGTGCTTATGGGCAATTGGCCAGGCGATTTGACCATAGATGGGGCGGCTTTGGGGTTGCCCCGAAATTCCCAACGCCCCACAATCTTCTGTTTCTCATGGCCTATGCCCATGGGGCGGGGGAACCCAACGCCATGAAGATGGTGGAGATTACTCTGGAGAGCGTGGCAAAAGGCGGGATCTTTGACCAGATCGGCGGCGGCTTCTCCCGGTATTCCACGGATGAAATGTGGCTGGTGCCTCATTTTGAAAAGATGCTCTATGACAACGCCTTGCTGCTGCTTGCTTACGCCAAAGCCTACCAGCATACCCGGTGGGAACGCTTCGCGGACACCGCCCAACGCACTGCCCGCTATATCCTCCGGGAGCTGACTGGGGAAGAGGGGGGCTGCTTCTGCGGTCAGGACGCGGACAGCGACGTGGTGGAAGGGAAATACTATGGGTTCTCCCCGGAGGAAATCAAAGGGGTTCTGGGGAAGGAATACGGGGAGGAATTCTGCCGCCGGTATGACATTACCCCATCCGGCAATTTTGAAGGAAAGAGCATTCCCAACCGGATTCACGCTTCCGAGGATGGCTGGGACAGGGATGATCCCCGGCTGGAAAAGCTGTATGACTACCGCCGGAATCGAACGAAGCTCCATAAGGATGACAAGATCCTGCTTTCCTGGAATGCCTGGGCCATGATCGCGCTGGCGAGGGCGGGGCAGATCCTGGGGGAGCCGTCCTATCTGGAGGCGGCGATCCGCATCCATGAATTTATTAAGAGCAAAATGGTGACAGCCAACGACCGGCTGTATCTGCGTTACCGGGATGAAGAAGCGGCCAATGGGGGACAGTTGGAGGACTATGCGGTTTATGCCCTGGCCTTGCTGGAACTGTACCGGGTCACCTTTGACGTTCAATATCTGCAATCCGCCATCCATCGGGCCAGGCAGATGGTGGAGCTGTTTGAGGACGGGGAAAAGGGCGGTTATTATATGACTGCCTTCGATGGGGAGCGGCTCATTGCCCGGCCCAAGGAAACCTATGACGGCGCTATGCCATCGGGCAATTCCGCAGCCGCCATGGTGCTGCAAACGTTGGCATCCCTGACAGGGGAACGGTCGTGGCAGGCTGCGGCGGACAGACAGCTTTTGTTCCTCGCCCGGGAGATTGGGGAATACCCTTCCGCCAGCTGCTATGGGGTGCTGGCCATAATGAATGCTCTGTATCCCCGCCGGGAGCTGGTCTGCGCGGCCAGTGACGGTCTGCCCGATGAATTAAAAGACTATCTGAAGAAACATCCGGCGGATGATTTGTATGTGCTCCTGAAACACAAGGAGAATGCCGAAACGCTTGCGGAATGCGCCCCGTTTACCAAAGATTATCCCATCCCGGAGCAGGGGAGCATCTATTATCTTTGTGAGAACGGCGCGTGTAAAGCACCTGTATCGGATTTCTCGCAATTGAATCTATAAAATGGTAAAGCCTATTTTTAGGCAAACAAAAATCGGGAATTCGTAGAAAAACTACGAATTCCCGATTTTGGCAGGGGCACTAGGACTTGAACCCAGAGCCTACGGTTTTGGAGACCGCCGCTCTACCAATTGAGCTATACCCCTAAATATGAACAAGGCGGAAGGCCTGAACTCTTTGGTGGGCCTTCAGGGATTCGAACCCGGGACTATCCGGTTATGAGCCGGAGGCTCTAACCAACTGAGCTAAAGGCCCATGTAAATCGCGGGTGAATCGCATCACCACGAACGCTATTATAGCATCCCCGAGCCGTTCTGTCAAGTGATTTCTTTTGGGAATTGGGACAATCTCTCCGGTGGGTTTGGGGCGAAGGGGGAGAGAGATTCTGCCTCTTGCAAAACCTGTCGAAATGCGCTACCATATTGGCTACGGAGCAATGTCCAAAGCGGCTGATTTATCAGACCCGAATTTAGAGAAAACGCGCATGGGAGGAAAAAACAAATGGATGCAAAGAAAATTATGGACATCTTCCGGGATACCGCCTATATCCGCACCGGCGGCAGCCCGGAGGAATTGAAAACTGCCCAGTATCTTGTGGAGCAGGTGAACCGGTGGGGGCTGAAGGGGAAGATCCTTCCCTTTGAGGTGCCCATGTCCAACATGGAAGAGGCGGTGTTTCTGGCCGATGGGGTGGAAGTACCCTGCAAGGGCTATCTGTGCGCCGGCAGCGGAGAGGTAGAAGCGCCCTTTTACTATCTGCGGGGGAAGGACGCCTATTCTCTCAGCCAGTGCAAGGGGAAGATCGTCATGGTGGACGGCTACCTGGGGTACTGGGTTTATCAGGATCTGCTGGAAAACGGGGCTGTGGGCTTCGTTACATATGACGGCAACGCCAACTATACCGACCGGGATATCGATCAGCGGGAGCTTCGCAGCTTCGTCCACAAAGGCAACCGGATCCCCGGTGTGAACATCAACGCTAAGGACGCCATCCGGCTGATCAACCAGGGGGTCGCCACCGCCAAGATCGTGCTGAAGCAGGAGGAATACACGGGCGCTTCCCACAATGTTCTGCTGGAGCTGCCCGGAGAAGTGGATGAATACATTGTGCTCACCGCCCACTATGACTCCACCTCTCTTTCTCAGGGCGCTTACGACAATATGTCCGGCTCGGTGGGCTTGCTGGGTGTGGCGGAGCATTTTGTAAACCGTCCTCATCGCTACGGTCTGCGGTTTCTGTGGTGCGGCAGCGAGGAGCGGGGCTTGCTTGGCTCCAAGGCCTACTGCGAGAAGGAAGAAAATCTCAAGGACTGCGTGCTGTGCATCAATCTGGATATGATTGGCTGCATTATGGGCAAGTTCATCTACTGCGTCTCCGGCGAAGAGCAGCTGTGCCACTACATTTCCTACCTGGGCAGCGAGCTGGGCTTCGGCATTGAGGGCAAGCAGGATGTATATTCCAGCGACTCCACCCCCTTTGCGGACAAGGGCATACCGGCGGTGTCCTTCGCCCGGATCGCCCCCAGCAACACCGCCACCATCCACAACAGCTACGATACCCTGGATTTGATGAAGGGGGAGCAGATGGCGGAGGATATTGGCTTTATCATCGCCTTCACAGAGCGGATGGCCAACGCCGCCCGGTGCCCGGTAGCCAAGGAGATCCCGGAAGCTGTGAAGGAGAAGCTGGATATCTACCTGTGCCGGAAGCGGGATAAGAGCAAATAACAATCAGCCTCTTGCAAAGAAGAGACGGATATGGTACAATCAAAAAAACAAACAGATGGGAGTTGAAAGGATGCGCGCTGCTGCCTGCTGATTATTTGGGCCATTCAAAGAAAAAGCGGTTTTTTGACCGCTGGCTTTGCTATGCCCATTGGCAGGAACATGCGGCATCCCAGCGGCTTACTATGCTCTGACGGCTTTTCCGGAGGGGAATCGGCGGTGGGAACTGTTCCTGCTGCCGATTTCGATTTTTGGGAGGGCATATATGTCGATCATTCAAGTGAAAAACCTGACCTTTGGCTACGATGGCAGCCACGAGACTATTTTTGACAATGTCAGCTTTCAGCTGAACACCAACTGGAAGCTGGGCTTTACCGGAAGAAACGGCCGGGGAAAGACCACCTTTCTGCGGCTGCTGCTGGGACAGCTGGAATACCGGGGCAGCATCACCGCAAGCACCGCCTTTTCCTATTTTCCCTACCAGGTAGAGGACCCCAGCTGCCTGGCGGTGGAGGTGGTGGAGCGGATCCATCCGGAATACGAATACTGGCGCTTAACCCGGGAGATGAACGCCCTGGAGCTGCCGGAGGAGTTGCTGTACCAAAGCTACGAGACCCTCTCCGGCGGGGAAAAGACGAAACTACAGCTGGCGGTGCTGTTTTCCAAGGAGAATAACTTCCTGCTCATTGACGAGCCGACCAACCATCTGGATATGGCGGGCCGGGAGAAGCTGAGCCGGTATTTAAACGGGAAGAAGGGCTTCATACTGGTGTCCCACGACCGGGCCTTTTTGGACGGGTGCGTGGATCACATTCTGTCTATCAATAAGACCAACATAGACATTCAGCGGGGAAGCTTTTCATCCTGGTATGAAAACAAGCGGCGGCAGGACGACTTTGAAAGGGCGGAAAATGAGAAGCTGAGAAAAGAAGTCAGCCGCTTGCAGCAGACCGCCCGGGAAAAGGCGGAATGGTCAGACCGGGTGGAGGCGACCAAGATCGGATTCGGCCCCTGTGACCGGGGCTATATCGGCCACAAATCCGCGAAAATGATGGCCCGGGCCAAGGCCATTGAAAAGCGGCAGCAGGCGGCGGTGGAGGAAAAGAGCAAGCTTCTGAAAAACATCGAACGCTGCGATCAGCTGAAAATGTTTCAGACCCCCTTCCACCTGCGGCAGCTGGCCCGTTTGAAGGATGTGACCATTTCCTACCAGGATCCGCCTGTATGTGAAGCCGTCAGCTTTACCATCGAGCAGGGGGACCGGATCGCTTTGGAGGGGCCCAACGGATCCGGGAAATCCAGCCTGATCCGGCTGCTTTTGAATGAGCCGGTGCCCTACACCGGGGAGCTTTGGCTGGGCAAAGGGCTGCAAATTTCCTATGTCCCCCAGGATACCTCCGGCCTGCGGGGAAAGTTATCAGACCTGGCCCGGGAAAGCGGCATTGAGGAGAGCCTGTTCCTGGCCCTGCTTTCCAAGCTGGATGTGCCAAAAAACCAGATGGACAAGGATCTGTCAGATCTGAGCGCCGGCCAGAAGAAAAAGGTGCTGCTGGCCAGATCCATCTGCGAACCGGCCCATCTGCACATCTGGGACGAGCCGATGAACTACATCGACGTGATCTCCCGGATGCAGCTGGAGCAGCTGCTGCTGGAATACAAGCCTACGATCTTGTTTGTGGAGCATGATAAGATGTTCTGTGAGCATGTGGCTACCAAGGTCATTTCCCTGAAATAACAAAACGGCGAACGCTTCAAGATAAGAAGCGTTCGCCGTTATTTTTTGAAAGGGGTTTGCTTACAGCTCGCAGTTGCCCACGGTTCTGGGGAAGGGGAGCACGTCCCGGATGTTGCCCATGCCGGTCAGGTACATCACGCACCGCTCGAAGCCCAGGCCGAAACCGGCGTGGCGGGCGGAGCCGTACTTCCGAAGATCCAGGTAGAAGTCATAGTCCTCCGGGTTCATGCCCAGCTCTTCAATTCGGCTCTTCAGAATCTGGTAGTTGTCCTCACGCTGGGAGCCGCCGATGATCTCGCCGATGCCGGGCACCAGGCAGTCCATGGCCGCCACGGTCTTGCCGTCGGGGTTCAGCTTCATGTAGAAAGCCTTGATCTCCTTGGGGTAATCGGTGACGAACACCGGCTTTTTGAACACCACTTCGGTGAGGTAACGCTCGTGCTCGGTCTGCAGGTCGCTGCCCCAGTGGACGGGATACTCAAACTGATCGTTGTGCTGCTCCAGCAGAGCCACCGCGTCGGTATAGGTGATGTGGCCAAAGTCGTTGCTTAAGACGTTGTGCAGCCGGTCCAGCAGACCCTTATCCACAAACTGGTTGAAGAAGTTCATTTCCTCGGGAGCCCGCTCCAGCACGTAGGAGATGATATACTTAATCATATCCTCCGCCAGGCACATGTCGTCGCCCAGATCCGCAAATGCGATCTCCGGCTCGATCATCCAGAATTCCGCCGCGTGGCGGGTGGTGTTGGAGTTTTCCGCCCGGAAGGTGGGGCCGAAGGTGTAGATGTTCCGGAAGGCCATGGCAAAGGTCTCGCCGTTCAGCTGGCCGGATACGGTCAGGTTGGTGGGCTTGCCGTAGAAGTCCTGGCTGTAGTCCACCTGGCCGTCCTCGGTCTTGGGCACATTGTTTAAGTCCAAAGTGGTGACCTGGAACATTTCTCCCGCGCCCTCGCAGTCAGAGCCGGTGATCAGGGGGGTGTGTACATACACAAAGTCCCGATCCTGGAAGAACTGATGGATGGCCATAGCCGCCAGAGAGCGGACGCGGAACACCGCCTGGAAGGTGTTGGTTCGGGGGCGCAGATGGGGGATGGTACGCAGGAACTCCATGGAGTGGCGCTTGGGCTGCAAGGGGAAGTCGCCGGTGGAGGGGCCTTCTACGGTGATGGAAGAAGCCTGGATCTCAAAAGGCTGCTTGGCCTCAGGGGTCAGCACCAGCTGTCCCTTGACGATCAGGGCCGCGCCGATGTTGATCTTGGAGATCTCCTGGAAATTCTCCAATGTATCGCTGTAAACCACCTGAACAGGGGTGAAATAAGTACCGTCGTTGAGGCTGATGAAGCCGAACTGCTTGCTGCCCCGGCGATTGCGCACCCAGCCGCCGATCTCGATCTCATTGCCGGCATAGGATTGTGTGTTCTGAAACAAGTCGCGAACGGAAATCAGATCCATAGGAAACTCCTCTTTTCTGCTGAAAATATAAGATAATGTGTACGGAACAACGTCAAAAACCTTGAAAGCAAAGCTTTCAAGCTTTCTGAATGTTGTTCTGCTGCTTTTTTTTCGTCGAAAGGCGAAAAAATAGCAACTATCCAGTCCCAGCGGTGCGCCGCTGGGACTGAAATACCCATTGCTACGTGTCTGAATTTCAAAAATCCGTTAAAAGAGCCGATTTTTGAAATTTCCCGCTGATCGCGGGAAAATAAGCCGCTTTCTGCGGCTTATTCAGATACACTAAGATAGTATACGCCAATTTGGTTAATTTTACAAGAGCAAAATAAATTTTTTGTGAAAAGTGTGAGATGTAATAAATTCTTAATAACATTATAACCCCAATTATGCTATAATGCAAGGCACAACGACAAAAGGAGCGCATTTTTCCTATGTGTGGATTTTTTGGCAGATTTGCTGCAAAGCCCCGGAAAAACGGAAGCTTTTTATTCATTCCTTTGTCCTTTTTCCTTACGGAGTGCTTTGCTTTTTTCTTTTTATCTCTGGATCCGGCAGGCTTTGCCCTTTCCCAGCTGTGGCCCCTGGCCTTTGGCGCTTTGTGGGCGGCGCTGCTCAGCGGCATTGTCCGCCTGCTTCCGGTAAAGGCCGGAAGGGTGGCTTATGGGATCCTGTATTTTCTCTTTTCCGTCTATGCCATCGTCCAGACCGGCTACTACTTGCTGTTTTCTGAGATGCTCTGGCTGTCGGATTTTCGTTACGCCTCGGAAGGCTCCGACTACTTTTCCGTGCTGCTGAGCTATCCTGCCCACTGGTGGGCGGGCGTTCTGCTCCTGATCGCTCTGGGAATCTGCGTCCTGCGCCGCTTCCCCAGCTGGCAGGCCAGCTGGAAAGGCAGAACGGCGGCGGCTCTGGCGGCCGTGATTGCCGGCGCAGGCGCTTGCTTGCTGCCCCAAGCGGTGTTTTTGCAGGACAGCGGCGTGCGGTATTCCGGCTCTGACTATGGACGGATGCAGTCCACGGAAGCGGCCTATGAGAATATGTTCAATACCCACCGGCTGTATCAGGCCTGCGGACTGTATCAAACCCTGGTGAAGGACGTCTATGCCAACGCCATCTTTCCCTTGACCCCAGGCTATGCCCAGACCCGGGAGGAAGAGAAAAATGAGATCGACGCCTATTTTAACAGCCGGGAGGACCGGCAGGACAATGCAATGACCGGACTTTTGGAAGGGAAGAATGTGGTGTTGGTGCTCATGGAGTCCATGGACGACTGGATGCTGGGAGAGCATACGCCTACCATCAACCGGCTGATGTCCGAGGGGATCAACTTTACCAGCTTTTATACCCCGGTTTACGGGGGCGTGCGCACCTTCAATACGGAGTTCTGCATCAACACCGGCTCCTTCCTGTCCAGCGCCGGCGGCTATGCCTTTGACTATGTGACCAACAGCTACAATCAATCTCTGGCAAGCCTTCTGACCCAACAGGGGTACAGCGCCAAAACCTTCCACTACAACGACCCGGAATTCTACAGCCGGGGGGTGTACTCGGAGGCCATGGGCTATGAAGAATATGTGTGCTATCGGGATTATCTGGAAGGAACGGAAAAGGAAGTAAACAATGCCCTGTACGACGATCAGCTGCTGTTTGACAATGAGGGCCTTCGGGAGGAATTTTTCCGGGAGGGGCAGCCCACCTTGAACTTCATCATTACCCGCTCCGCCCATTTAAGCTACAAGTACAACGAGGTTCTCAGCTACTGGGGCCTGAAGCAGTACCCGGAGTATCGGGGGCTGACCGGCAATGAGGAAGAGGACTGCGCCTACCTGAAAGCCCGGCTGGTGGACGATCTGTTCGCCCGCCTCCTGGAGGAGCTGGAGAAAAACGGCACCCTGGAAAACACGGTGATCATCGGCGTGACGGACCATTACACCTATGGCATAGAGGATGAGCAGCTGATGCTGGACCGGTCCGGGGTGGAGGAAATGCTCCTGTTGGAAAAGACCCCCTGCTTTATCTGGAGCGCCGATATGCAGCCCATGGAAGTGGAAAAGACCCTGAATACCTCGGATCTTCTGCCCACGGTGCTGAATCTGCTGGGAGTGGAAAGCGGCTATGACTACATCGGCCACGACGCCTTTGACGACCGCTACATGGGCTACGCCCTGTTTTCTGACGGCAGCTGGATCAGCGGGGACGCGGCCTATGACGCGGGACAGGAAAGGCTCCTTTCCGTCAGCGGCAAGGAAGTGACCGTTTCGGAGGAATTTCAGCAGGAAATGCATCAGCTGACCCAGCAGTTTATTAAAGTGAACAATCTGATTTTGGAAACGGATTATTATCAGGAATGACTTCGGATATTCCCAATCAAAACAAAGGTCCCCGTATGGCTGAAGCAAAAGCCATACGGGGATATTTTTTGGCATTTTCAGTGCTTATCCACAAAAATAGAATCCTTGGAACTTACTGTCCGTCAGATTTTTCCATCCAGCTGACAAAGGTACTGACTTTTTCCAGATCCTCCGAAGGCATGGTTCGCAGCTTCTCGCACAGCCTGTGGTAGGGTGTTTGAGAATCGTCCAACGGCCCAAAGAACTCCGCGGGGGTGACGTCAAAATACGCCATGATATGAAATAGTTCCCTGAGAGACGGCAAAGCCGTTCCGCTGGTGATGCTTCGGATGTAAGAACCGCTTTTGTCCAAATCCAGGCTCATACGGTGTTCAGATACGTTCTTCTGTATGCGCAATTCGGTGATGCGTGTTCGAATGAACGCGGTATACGGCGTATCGATCAAATTCCGTCCCCCCCTTTTTGTCATAATTGTATTATGAAATGGCATGTTGTGTTGGTAATTTAAATATTAATTTTCTATTTGTTTATGTAATTATTAATGATATAATTATTAATATGCCTGGACAGATGATTCTAAAATCATGAAATGGGCACAGGGAGTGAAAAATATGGAGATCTACACAGTAAGTTTTTTTGGACACCGGCAGATTGTTGCGTGGAGCACGGTGGAACATTCCAAGGGCGGAGCTTATCAAACGATGCAATATGCCCGAAAGGCTTCAAAGGCCGCCATAATCAATCTCTTCCAGGAAAAGGGGTGAGGATACCGTCCTAAAAAAGGGGCACGGACGCTTCTTGGGCGTCCGCGCCCTTATGGTTCCCTGTTCCATTGGAAGGCGACAGGCAGCAATGTCACAGCGCCTTGAAGGACCGTGACCATGCCCCCTTTACAGAAGGCGGTTCGCCGGCGGCCGCCGCTGACCATCACCGCCCGGCCTTCTCCCAAAGGGGCGGCATAGTCCATATGCCTTGCCAGGAGCTCCACTTCTCCGTGAATGGTGGTCAGGAGCAGGGCTTCCGCCTGACCGTCAAACAGGACGGCCTCCGGCGTCAGAATCGTCAAAGGAAAGGCCGTCATGCGCTCCTGCCCTCCCGGTATTTTTTCACCACCTCGTCAATGCTTCCGGCGAAGAGGAAGTAAGACTCGGGAATGTGGTCGTGTTTTCCCTCCAGAATTTCCCGGAAGGAAAGCACCGTATCGGACAGAGGAACGTACTTGCCGGGATAGCCGGTGAAGCCTTCCGCCACGTGGAAGCTTTGGCTTAGGAACCGCTGCACCTTCCGGGCCCGGTTTACGGTGCGCTTGTCCTCCTGACTCAGCTCCTCCATGCCCATAATGGCGATGATGTCCTGCAATTCCCGGTACCGCTGCAAGATCCGCTGAACCTCCCGGGCGGTGTCGTAATGGGCCTGTCCCACCACCTCCGCTGAAAGGATCCGGGAGGCGGAGCTTAAGGGGTCCACCGCCGGGTAGATGCCTAGGGAGGCAATGCCCCGATCCAGCACCGTGGTGGCGTCCAGGTGGGCGAAGGTGGTGGCGGGGGCGGGATCCGTCAGATCGTCGGCGGGAACGTAAACCGCCTGTACCGAGGTGATGGAGCCGTTTTTGGTAGAGGTGATCCGCTCCTGCAAGGCGCCCATTTCCGTGGCTAGGGTGGGTTGGTAGCCAACGGCGGAGGGCATCCGGCCTAACAGGGCGGAGACCTCCGAGCCTGCCTGGGTAAACCGGAAGATGTTGTCGATGAACAGCAGCACGTCCTGCCGCTTTACATCCCGGAAGTATTCCGCCATGGTCAGCCCCGACAGGGCTACCCGCATCCGGGCCCCGGGGGGCTCGTTCATCTGACCGAATACCATGGCGGTTTTGCTCAGCACGCCGGATTGACGCATCTCATGATACAGATCGTTTCCCTCCCGGGTGCGTTCCCCCACGCCGGTGAACACGGAGTAGCCGTTGTGGGCGGTGGCGATGTTATAGATCAGCTCCTGGATCAGCACGGTTTTTCCCACCCCCGCGCCGCCGAACAGGCCGATTTTACCGCCCTTGGCGTAGGGACAGATGAGATCGATGACCTTAATGCCGGTTTCCAGTATTTCCGTGGTGCTTTGCTGGTCTTGATAGGAAGGCGCCGGGCGGTGGATGGGCCATTGCGCGGTCTCCGAAAGGGGCGGCTTGTCGTCAATGGGATGACCCAGCAGATCAAATACCCGGCCCAGGCAGTCCTCTCCCACAGGAACGTGGATGGGGCCGCCGGTATCCACTGCCTTTGCGCCCCGGGTCAGACCGTCGGTGGAGGACATGGCGATGCAGCGAACCATGCGGTCCCCCAGGTGCTGGGCTACCTCGGCCACAATGCCGCCTCCCTCCGTGGGGATCTGGATGGCGTTTTGCAGTTTGGGCAGGGGACCGTCGGGGAAGAGAACGTCCAGCACAGGCCCCATGACCTGACGCACGGTTCCGTTTGCTTGGGGCATAGGATTCACAACTCCTTTGATCGGGGATGATTTCAGATTCCGGAGATGATCTGGGTGATCTCCTGGGTAATGGAGGCCTGCCGCGCCCGGTTGAATTGCAGCTGCAGTCCGTCGATCAGATCCGCGGCGTTTTTTGTGGCGGTGTCCATGGCGGCGCGGCGGGCGGCTTCCTCCGCGGCCCGGCTCTCCCACAGGAGGCTGTAGAGCATGCCCCCCAGATAATCCGGGATGATGGCGGGAAAAACCTCCTCTTCCTCACCTTCCAGCAGGATATCCCTGGCGGCTTTGCGGGAACCGAAGCCCAAAGGCAGAAGCCGCAGGGCGGCGGGGGTTTGGGTCAGGGCTGAGTCAAAGCGGGTGTACAAAACCGTCAATGCGCCAAACTCTCCCGCAAGAAAGCCCTGGTGGAGGACTTTGCCCATGGAAAAGCAGTCTCCGGCGGCGGGCTGGGCAGGCAGGGGCGGATCCGGGGAATACAGGGCAAGACGCTGGGAAAGGGCATACTCCCGCGCCTTTTTTCCCAGAGGAAGCACAACCGGATCGCCGCCCATCATCTGCTGGGCGGCAAATTTGAATAAGCCGCTGTAGTAGCCCCCGGCCAGTCCCCGGTCGCCGGAGAGAAGAAGATAAAGCTCCTTGCTGCCGGGACTGCCCTTGCGGTAAAGGACGGGGATCTCCCGGGCGGCCCGGGAGATGGATTCCATGGCTGCCTGAAGGGCCTGACCATAGGGCTGGGTATGGGCCAGCTGATCCTGGGCCCGGCGCAGCTTGGCGGCGGCCACCAGCTCCATGGCCCGGGTAATCTGCCGGGTGCTTTCCATGCTTCGGATCCGGCGCTTGACCCCTCTGGGGGAAACGTCAGCCATGGCCCTTCCTCCCGCCCCTGGAGAAGGCCTCCAGCAGATTGGTGAGGGCTGCTTTTAATTCCCCTTCCGCCGCTTCGGACAGCTCGCCGGTGTCGGCAATGGACGTTAGAAGGCTGTGGTTATGCTCCCGCAAATGGGATTCCAGTGCTTGCTCAAAGGGGGAGATCTCCCCGATTTCCAGCCCGTTCAAATATCCCCGGGTCAGGGCGTAGAGCAGGCATACCTGCTGGGCCACCTCTTTTGGCGCGCCGATGCCCTGCTTCAGCACCTCTACGATCCGCTGCCCCAGCCGCAGCCGGGCCTGGGTGTCCGCGTCCAGATCAGAGCCGAACTGGGCAAAGCCCTGCAGCTCCCGATACTGGGCGTATTGCAGCTTCAGCGGGCCGGAAAGCCGCTTCATGGCCTGGATCTGGGCGTCGCCGCCCACCCGGGATACGGAGATCCCCGGATTGACCGCCGGCAGAATTCCGGCGTTGAACAGTTCCGTTTCCAGGAAGATCTGGCCGTCGGTAATGGAGATCACGTTGGTGGGGATATAGGCGGACACGTCCCCCGCCTGGGTTTCGATAATGGGCAGGGCGGTCAAAGAGCCCCCGCCCAAGGCCTGAGACAACTGAGCGGACCGTTCCAAGAGCCGGGAATGGAGGTAGAACACATCCCCGGGGTAGGCCTCCCGTCCCGGAGGGCGGCGGATCAGCAGGGAGATGGCCCGGTAGGCCACGGCGTGCTTGCTTAAGTCGTCATAGACGATGAGCACGTCCCGTCCCTTTCGCATAAAGTATTCCCCCATGGCGCAGCCGGTGTAGGGCGCCAGGTACTGCATGGGGGCCAGCTCTGAGGCGGTGGCGCACACCACAAAGGTGTATTCCATGGCCCCGGCGGCGGTAAGCTGCTCCACCATCCGGGCCACGGCGGAACGCTTTTGCCCAATGGCCACATAGACGCACAAAACGTCCTGGCCCCGCTGGTTCAAAATGGAATCCATGGCGATAGCGGTTTTGCCGGTTTGCCGGTCGCCGATGATCAGCTCCCGCTGGCCCCGGCCAATGGGGATCATGGCGTCTATGGCTTTGATGCCGGTTTGCAGAGGCCGGGAGACGTGCTGGCGCTCCATGATCCCCGGGGCGGCGGACTCCACCGGCCGGTACGCGGCGGGCGTAAAGTCGCCCTTGCCGTCAATGGGCTGGCCCAGGGCATTGACTACCCGGCCAAGGAGCCCTTCTCCCACGGGAACGGACATCACCTGGCCGGTGCGCTTTACCCGGTCGCCCTCCCGGATACCGGCTTCAGAGCCCAGAATCACCACGGATACCTGGTCGGTTTCCAGGTTAAAGGCCATGCCGTATACATTGTTGGGAAAGGCGATCAGCTCTCCGGCCATGCACTGATCCAGCCCGGATACGCTGGCAATGCCGTCTCCCACCTGCATCACCACCCCGGTTTGGCTGGATTCCATCCGGTGCTCGTAGTACTTGATCTGCCGGCGCAAACGGCTGGTGATCTCTTCAGCGTTCAGTTCCATTTTTTCCCTCCTGATGATCCCAAGATCCGGTCAGCACAGAGCGCAGCTGTTCCATCCGGTTTGCCAGGGTGTCGTCCAGACACCGCCCGTCCCATTCCAGCCGCACGCCGCCCAGTACATCGGCGTCAATGTGGTTTTCCAGATAGACCTTGCGACAGGTCATGCCTTCCATTTTCTTCCTGAGAAAGACGAATTGCCGCCGGGTCAGGGGCAGTGCGGTGACGGCGGTGACGGTGAGGATTCCCTGCTCTTGCCGGTACAGGGCGGCGTAGGTATCATAACAGGAAGAAAAGGCGGCGATATGCCCCTTTTTCGTCAACAGCTTCAGAGTGTTCAGAACATATATGTGGATCAGATCCCGAAAGACCTGATCCAGGATCCGGCAGGCTTCCCCCTTGCCCACCTCCGGAGAGGAAAGCAGGGAAAGAAAGTCCGGCTCCCGGCGAAAGCTATCCCGGATCGCCGACAGCTGACGGCCGATGCTTTTTTCCAGCCCTTCCTCCCGCGCCAAGCGATACAGCGCCTGACCGTAAGGCGCGCCCGGGCCGCTCATGCCTGACTGCCCAGATCGCTGAGAAACCGGTCAACGATCTGTTCCCGGCCGGGCTCGTCCAGAGATTGTCCGATTACCTTGCCCGCGATGGCAAGAGCCAGATCGGCGATCTCCACTTTGACCTCCGCCACCGCCTGTTCCTTTTCCCGGGCGATCTCCAAGGCGGCTTTTGAGCGGATTTGGGCGGCTTGCTGCCGGGCCTGCTGCAAAATGGCCAGGGACTGAGCGGCGGCCTCCTGCTGGGCCTGGGACAGGATGGAATCCGCCTGGGCTTGCGCCTGGCTTAATTCCTGGGTGTATCGGGCTTTCAGTTCCCTGGCCTGGGTCTGGGCGGTTTCCGCTTCTGACCGCTCCCGCTCCAGCATGGAGCGGCGCTGCTCCAACACCGCCTGGACTTTGTTAAAAAAGAGCCGGCGGAAGAGAAACAGCTGGAGAAACAGGTTGCAGATCTGGGCAATGAGGGTGACGGGATTCACCGTCACCAAGGATTGATACAGGGTCTGCATGATGGGATCCCTCCTGTTACGCCAGATAGTTCATAAACATTCCCGGCGCCACAAAGATCAGCAGCAGACCGGTGACAAAGCCGTAAATACCGGTGGTTTCCGACAGGGCGATGCCCAGGATCATGGTGCTGGTGACCTCGCTTTTGGATTCCGGGTTCCGGCCGATGACTTCACAGGCCCGGGCGGCGCAGTTGCCTTCGCCGATGCCGGGGCCGATGCCGGCGATGAGGGCCAACCCTGCGCCGATGGCGCAGCCGGCCAAAGCAATGCCTTTTGCCAAAAGATCCATAAAAGTTCCTCCTGAGTAAAAAGTGAATGAACTCACCCGGCAGCCTGCTTGAGAAACAGGGTGGTGAGGGTGCAGAAAATAAACGCCTGGATAAACCCGGTGAACCAGTCGAAGTAGAGTCCTGCCAGAGCGGGGACGCCGATGGTCAGCCAGGGGAAGGAGAGCCCCAGCCAGGTCAGGGCGGCATAGCAGCCTAAAACGATGGAGATCACCCCCGACGCCAGCGCGGCCCTGCTTTTCCCGGATCTGCCCCAAAAGGCCAGAATCAGCCCCCCGGCCAGCAGAAGCCCGGCAGCGGGAGGGGAGTCCAGCAGGGGAAACAGGGCGCCGCTTCCCTGGATCAGCGCGGCGTAGATCAACGCGCTGATGACCGTGCCGGAGAGGATGTTTCCAAAATGCCGGCAGGCCATGGAAACGGGCGTAAAGCACTCGGAAAGCACATTCACCGGGGCCAGCACAAAAATCGGCTGGAGAAAGCCCTTCAGATAGGCCTTCAGTCCGGCGGAGCGGATTTTGCGGCGGACAATGAGAACGAATACCACCAGCCCCCAAGCCAAAGGGGTCATCAGGTCGGCGGTGGGGCTCCACAACCCCAGCAGGCTGATGAGATTGGACAGCAGGCTGAGCCCGAAAATCGTTCCCACCAGGGGAATGTATGCCCCCGCCCCGGCTCCCATATTCCGCTGGACAAAATTTGTCAGACCGGTGAAGATGAGTTCCGCGGCTGCCTGCTTTCGGGAGATGGAATGCACCTTCAGCCCGGCCCCCAGCCACAGGCACAGTCCGGAGAAAAGGGCCATCACCAGCCAGGAAACCACCAGGGTCTGGGTGATCTCCACCCTGCCAAGGAGCGGGACATTTTCAAAGACGCCCAGAATTTTCGCGCCGCGGATCTCCACTTCCATAGACGTGACCTCCAAAGGATGGTTTTATGACAGATCTCCCGGGGAGACGTCAGAGGGTTGGTCGGTGTTTCTTCCGAAAATCATCAGAAGTCCCTGGGGAAACAGCACCGGCAGGGCGGCGGCCAGGAAGGGGATCCGGGGAAGGGCACAGGCGGCGGTGATCCACCCGGCCAGCAGAAGCAATCGCAGGATATAGCTCAGCTGGAACACAAAGGCTTGCTTCCCCCGTTCCCGGCGGGCGGCGAAGGTGACGGTCAGACACAGCAGGCTGAAATTCAGCACGGCAACGGCGCAGCCGCTGAAAGCGCCCAGAGCGATGGAAAGCACAGACCCGTTCCCCAGCCCCAAAAAAGAAGCAAGGGAGAGGATCAGGGTCAGGGCGGCTCCCAACAAAAAGGTTCCTGCGGTGACCTGGGCCAGCAGGCGTTTGGCGGAGATGGAAAGATTCATAGCACACATCCTTTTTCCGGCGTATGATTGCAGGCAAATAAAACAGGCGGTTAGAGCTTAGTATACCCGTTTTTGGAAAAAAATCCCCATTTCATGGATTCTGATGAAAAAATCATAAAGATATCCGGCCCAAAAGGGAAGAAAGGGGAAAAGGGGCTTTTCATTTTCGAAAAAATATAGTACAATACAGTATCATCGGTTTTTCCCGCCGGGAAACGCATCGATCTGGCAGCGCCCTCCGGCGGCGCTTGGGCAAAGGGTGTTTGATTGGATTCGATCGGAACCAAAACCGGGCTTTCCCCATAGAATACTATGAGGTGAGAGCTGTGGCGGGGGAGGTTTTTTTCGGTACACTGGCGGCCTTTGGGGCCTTGTGCGTATTGTGGACGATATTTGGCGCCCTTCTGCCGGGAGGGCGGGAAGGAAGGCTCATCCTGCCGGGGGTTTCTGACGGAACGCTGCGCCTGCGGATGGGACGGTACTTATGGCTGCGGGAGGCGCATCTGCTGGGATGTGAATTGATCGTAGTGGATCTGGGACTGGACGAGACAGACCGGCAATGGCTTTTACAGAAGGATATTCAAGTTTGCGCCCCCCCACAGACAGAGGCGGGGCCGGGAATTGGAGCGAATGAATTTGACGGAAGAATTGGAGATCCTCCAGGGCGCCATCAGCGCGGTGGTGTATCAGAATTATGAAAACGGCTACGCGGTTCTGCGGCTGAATGTGGGCGGCGGCCAGAACGTAACGGTGGTTGGCACCATCCCCCTGCCTGCGGTGGGGGAGCGGCTGATGGTCACCGGACGGTGGAACAATCACAACAGCTACGGCCGCCAGTTTGAGGCGGAATTTCTGGAGCGGCTGATGCCCCAAAGCAGTATGGAGATTCTCAGCTACCTCTCCAGCCGGGTGATCAAAGGCATCGGTCCCCGGATGGCCGCCCGGATCGTGGAGCATTTTGGAGATGAAACCTTGCAGGTGATGGAGCGGGAGCCTTTGCGGCTGGCAGAGGTTCCCGGGATCTCCCGGGAGAAGGCAAAGACCATCGGCGAGGAATTCCGCCTGCGGGTGGGCATGCGCCAGCTGATGGAGTTTTTCGGCGTCCACCATCTGCCGCCGGAACTGGCGGTGCGTACATACAAGCTCTATGGGGACGCTGCCATAGAGCTGCTTTACGATGATCCTTACCTGCTGATGGACGAGGAACTGGAAGCCCCCTTTGGGGCGGTTGACCGGTTTGCCATTGAGCTGGGAGTGGCGGGGGACGATCCCCGCCGGATCGAAGCGGGCGTTTTGTTTGAACTGAACTACAACCTGACGGCGGGACACAGCTTTCTCCCGGAGGACAAGCTGGTGAGCGCAACCTGTCAGCTGCTGTCCGTAGAGGCGGAGGCGGTGAACCGGGGCGTTGGGCGGCTGCTGGAAGGGCGGCGACTGGTGCGGGACAAGCTGGCGGGCATTGTGGTGGACTATCTGCCCCGGCTTTATGAGGCGGAAGCATACTGCGCCCAAAGGCTTCTGTCCCAGGCCAAGCAATCCTTCCCGGAGCCCGCCGGACTGGACAAGAAGATCCGGCAAACCGCCCGGGATTATGGCATTGAATATTCCCCGGAACAGGCTCAGGCCATCCGGGAGGCGGCTTCTTCGGCGCTGCTGCTGATTACCGGCGGCCCGGGCACCGGTAAGACCACCATATTAAAGGGCATTCTTTCCCTGTTTGGTCAGATGGGCCTGCGCTGCCTGCTGGCAGCCCCCACAGGACGGGCGGCAAAACGGCTGACTGAGGTCACCGGGGAGGACGCCTCCACCATCCACCGCCTGCTGGAAGCCACGGTGGAGCCCGCCACCGGAAAGATGTTCTTTGTCCGGGATGAGGAAAACCCATTAAAATGCGACGCTGTGATTGTGGATGAAATGTCTATGGTGGATGTGGAGCTGATGCATCACCTGCTGAAGGCCATCCCGGAGGGAAAGCGCCTGATCCTGGTTGGCGACCCGGATCAGCTGCCCCCTGTGGGCCCCGGATTCCCCTTCAGTGACATGATCCGAAGCCAGCAGCTGCCGGTGGTTCGGCTGACGGAGATTTTCCGCCAGGCCCAGCAAAGCCTGATCGTCATGAACTCCCACCGGGTAAACCAGGGCCAAATGCCGGAACTGAGAGAGGTGAAAAGCGACTTCTTCTTTATGCGCAGGCAGAGCGAAGAGGGGGTCAGCACTCTGATCCGGGATCTGTGCAGCACCCGGCTTCCCAAAAACATGGGCATCCCGGCGGATCAGATTCAGGTGCTCTCTCCCACCAGAAAGGGCGGTGTGGGCACCATGAGTCTGAACAAAATGCTGCAGGCAGCCCTGAACCCGGCATCCCCTGAGAAAAAAGAGCGGCCCTTCGGTGAATTTATTTTTCGGGAAGGGGATCGGGTGATGCAAATTCGTAACAATTATGATATAATCTGGAAGAAGGCGGACGGAACCGGCGTTGGCACCGGTATTTTCAATGGGGATGTGGGCGCCATTACCGCCATTGACCATGGGACGGAAACGGTAAGCGTGGCCTTCGATGACCGGGTGGCGGAGTATGACTTCACCCAGCTGGGAGAGCTGGAGCCTGCCTACGCCATGACCGTCCATAAAAGCCAGGGTAGCGAATACCGGGCGGTGATCCTGACGGCCTGGAACGGCTCCCCATACTTACTCAACCGCAGCATTCTCTACACGGCAATTACCCGGGCCAGAGAGCTGCTGATCATTGTAGGCCGGGAAGAGACGGTAAAGACCATGGTGGACAACGCCAAAAAGAACCGCCGGTACACGGGGCTGAAGCTGCGCCTTCAGGGGAGAATCGGATGAGACTGTATTACTGGCTGATGGAACTGCTGTTTCCGCCCAAGTGCATCCTGTGCCGGAAGGTTCTGGGCAGGGAGGAAACGGATCTGTGCGGGGTCTGCCGCCGGGAAACCCTGGAATATCCCGGAGGAAAAACAGGGAGCCAGTTTCTTGACAGTTTTACCGCGGTCTGGTACTATGAAGGGAACGTCAGAAGAAGCATTCTGCGTTTTAAGTTTCACGGGGCCAGACAGTACGCCGCCGGCTACGGCAGGATGCTGGCCATGAGGATCCGGCAGGAATGGCCGGAGGGAATTGACCTGCTCACCTGGATCCCGGTGAGTAATTTGCGGAAGCTGCGCCGGGGCTACGATCAGGTGGAGCTTTTGACCCAGGCGGTGGGCCGGGAACTGGAAATGGTTCCCCAAGCCGCGCTGAAGAAGATTCGTCATAACCGTCCTCAATCCGGCATTCGGGGGGAGGCGGCCCGCCGGGCCAATGTGCTGGGCGTATATGAGAAAATGGAAAAAGCGGATGTGGCCGGGAAGCGGGTGCTGCTTCTGGACGACGTCCTGACCACCGGGGCCACGGCCTCGGAGGCTGCCCGTATATTGAAAACCGCCGGAGCGGCGGAAGTGTATTGCGCCGCTGTGGCGGCCGCAGGAAAGATTGCAAAGTAGGTGTCATTATGTTTTTATTTTCCAATGACCTGGGCGTGGACCTGGGTACATCCAATGTTCTTATCTATGCCGACGGCAAGGGCCTGGTTGTCCGGGAGCCTTCCGTTGTGGCGGTGGACAAGAATACCGGTAAGATCCTTCAGGTAGGCGCGGCGGCCCGGAATATGCTGGGCCGTACCCCCGGCAACGTGGTGGCCATGCACCCGCTGAAGGACGGCATTGTATCTGACCACGAAATGACGGTTCGGATGCTCCAGGAGATGTTCAAAACCGCTACCAAGGCTTCCGTATTCACCCCCAAGCCCAGAGTGGTCATTTCCGTACCCTCCGGCGTGTCGGAGGTGGAAGAGCGCAGCGTTATCAACGCCGCCATCGAAGCCGGCGCCCGCCGTGTATTCCTGATCGAAGAGCCTCTGGCTGCCGGTCTGGGGGCGGGCCTGGATATCCGGGGCGCCAGCGGCCACCTGGTGGTGGACATCGGCGGCGGCACCACGGACATCGCGGTGCTGAGCATGAACGGCGTGGCCGTGTCCTCCTCGCTGAAGGTGGCGGGCAATTTCTTTGACGAAATGATCGCCAGGTACGTCCGGCGGCAGCATGGCGTGGTCATCGGCCAGGTCACCGCGGAAAATGTGAAGATTCAGATCGGCCAGGTCTATCCAAGAGACGAGGAGCGGAGCATGAACGTCAAGGGCCGTGACTACAAGACCGGCATGCCCAAAATGGTCACCCTGACCTCTACGGAGATTTACGAGGTTCTGCGCCGTCCTGCCCGGCAGATTGCCGATGAGGTTTTGGCGGTGCTGGAGCAGACCAGCCCGGAATTGGTCTCCGACGTGTCCGAGAACGGCATTACCCTCACCGGCGGATGCAGCCAGATCTGGGGCATGGATCTGCTGCTGGCGGAGCGCACTGGCATCGGCTGCGTGCTGGCGGACGATCCGGATTCCTGCACCGCCTACGGCGCGGGCAAGAGTCTTGCCTGGATCAACAACATGCAGGAAGGACCCATCAACATCGCCCGGAGGCGCGCCCTGCGGGGATAAGAAAGGCAGGAGAAGGCAGTGGAGCGGAAGGCACGGATCGGTACCAGCGCGTTTGTGATCCTGGGGGCGGTGTACGCGCTCCTTGGCGGTCTTTTTCTGATCCTGGGGACTGTGTTTGCCCTGATGATTCCGGAGGTTGGGATTCTGGGCCCGGCGTTTATCAGCATCGGCGGCCTATTTTTCGGATTGGGCGCCGCCTTTCTGGGGGCGGTTGTCCGGAAAAAGCGGCAGGCGGATCGACTGATTGCCGCCGGACAGTATGTGTGGGGCCAGGTGGTGGATCTGCAGGTCAACTACAATGTTACCGTCAATAGACGCCATCCGGTGGTGATCCTGGCCCAGTATACCGACGGGCAAGGCGTGCGCCATATTTTCCGAAGCCCCTCTGTCCGCATGTTCCGGGATCCTTCCCTGATTGGAAAACCGGTGAAGATCTACTACCGGGATGACACATTCAAAGCCTACTACATGGATGTAGAGCCTCTGCTTCCCAATGTAATTGAACACGGATAATCAAAGCCCCGAAGCGAGAAGCTTCGGGGCTCTTAAAGTTAATCGCAGTCGTTTTCTTTCTTCCGGTCACAGCCGGTGGGGGAGAACTGCTGGGCCGGGAAGGGGATCCGGCTGAACATTTCACAGGGATCCTCGGTGCAGCAGGCGGCGCTGTCGCAGCACTCCTTGGTGGGGATGGCATACTCCAGTACCGGCACCACCAGCTGAACGTCCCGCTCTAAGCGGACGATGGAGAACTGGCCCAATGTGACATACAGCCGCCGGTGATCGGTGGGGACGGTCAGCTCCTCGTCAAAAAGTGAGCGGATGCCGCCGGGAATCTGTACGGTCACGGCGTCGCCGCTGCACTCGCAGGGATCTTTCACCTTGGAGCTGAGAACCATGGGATCCAGAACCTCCACCACAGCGGTGGGATTGTTGGCAGCGCTGATGGTGCAGCCGTCGGCCTCCCCGATTCGGGTATCACTGGTGAAAATGTGGGCACGGCTGTCCTCGCCGCACAGCACGGCCCGCTTGGAGAATACCGCGAGACCGCACAGAGCGGCAGGGCGGCAGGAGCCTACCACCGCGTCCGCCAGGATCCGGTAGTAGAAGGTCATGTCAATACAGTAGTGATTCCGGTCAAAGGCCACCGGCTCCACATCAATGTAGGTGTGCAGCAGCTCCGCGCTGCGTACCCGGACATTGGCGGCGTTGTCCAGGATCTGCTGGGAGCTGCAGGTCAGGTAGACCCGCAGGTCTTCTACGCAGTCCTTATCCCGACAGGAGTCGGTGATCTTTCGTGTGTGAATGGACATAGCCTGGCGCAGATCCTGGGGATCACAGCGCAGGGTGTCCCCGCATTGCTCGGACATGGGAATACCTCCTGATGGTATGATTTAAGCGAAAATTGCTTATAGGACAGTTTATGCGCCTGTGCCCGGGAAGTGCAGGCCTTTGTGCCTTTCCCATATGGAAAAACCGGGAGGGGCCTTTGGCTCCTCCCGGAAACAGGGTATTTATTTGGAGAAACGGTATACGGTTTCACTGCGGTAGGTTTCTCCGGCCTTGGTGATGGGCTGGGGCCACTCGGGGTGGTGCAGGCTGTCCGGATAATACTGGGTCTCCAGGGCTACGCCGCTGTGTTTGCCGTAGCAGACGCCTCCCTTGCCGGTCTCATCCAGGAAGTTTCCGGCGTAGAACTGAATGCCCGGGCAGTCGGTGGTGACGCTCATGGTACGGCCGGAAACCGGATCGGAGAGAATGGCGCAGGGATTGCAGAATACCTCCCAGTTGTGGTCATACCCCCCTTGCAGATGCAGCGGCTCGTAATCCGCCCCCAGGTCCTGGCCGATGGGCTTGGGGGTGCGGAAGTCCATGGGGGTGCCTGCCACGCTGCGCTTTTCTCCGGTGGGGATGTTCTCCGGGTCATCGGGATTAAAGAACCGGCCGGGAATGGTGAGAATCTGATCCATGGCCTTTTCCGTCTGATCGTGGCCCGCCAGGTTGAAGTAGCTGTGGTTGGTCAGATTGAACACCGTGTCCTGATCGCTTACGCCGGTGTACAGAATGTGCAGCCCGCCGTCTGCGTCCAGGGAATACGTGACCTGGATGGCGGCGTTGCCGGGGAAGCCCTGGTCGCCGTTGGGGCTGAGCAGCTCAAATGTGACCTGGGTGTCGTCGTAGGCTACGGTTCTCCACATCCGGTGGAAGTAATAATCCGGGCCGGAGTGGAGGTTGTTGCTTCCTTCGTTGGGGGTCAGACGGTGGGTTTTTCCGTTCAGCTGAAAGCTGGCGTCCTTCAGCCGGTTGGCATTCCGGCCAACGGTAGCGCCCAGGCAGCCGCCGCCGGTGCGGTAGCCTTCCGCGTCGTCAAAGCCCAGCACCACGTCGGCAAGCTTGCCTTCCTGATCCGGCGCCAGCAGCTTTACCAGCGTCGCGCCGTAATCGGTGACCGACGCGGTGATCCCGCCCCGGGAGATGGTGTACAGGCTTGCCTCTTCCCCTGTGGGAAGAATGCCGAATTTTTCTTTCATGAATTTGGCTCCTTTCATTTTTCCCTATGGAACTTCAGAAATTATGTAAAGATCAATTACTTTGATTATACTATATTCTGAAGCGTATTTCAAACTTTTCTTTTGATCTGCTGGAGAAACAGGAACATTTTTTCCGTCTCCGGGCAGGGCGGAACGGGGCGCAAAGGAGGAACTTTTTCTTGCCCAAAAGTGTGCCTACCATATTTTGTGACTGCGACTTGACAAAAGCACAATATCTTGTATAATGGGTTCTGCTCGCGAAAAATCAAGAATGATAGGATCCCAAGGAGGAAAACCATGAAAATCATCAAAAGAAACGGCTCAGAGGCTGTTTTTAATATTGAAAAGATCGTGATGGCCGTGACCAAGGCCAACGAAGCGGTGGACGAAAAGGTGCGCATGACGCCGCTGCAGATTCAGCGGATCTCCCAAAGCGTGGAGATCGCCTGCCAGGAAATGGGCCGCAGCCCTTCCGTGGAGGAGATTCAGGATCTGGTGGAAAAGGCCATCATGGCCCACGGCGCTTTTGAGGTGGCCAAGGAATATATCACCTACCGGTATACCCGCAGCCTGCTGCGCCAGTCCAACACCACCGATGACCGCATCCTGAGCCTGATCGAGTGCAACAACGAGGAGGTCAAGCAGGAGAACGCCAATAAGAATCCCACCATCAACGCGGTTCAGCGGGACTATATGGCCGGTGAGGTGAGCAAGGACATCACCCGGCGGCTGCTTCTGCCCAAAGAGGTGGTGGACGCCCACGAGGCGGGCATCATCCACTTCCACGACTCTGACTATTATGCCCAGCATATGCATAACTGTGATCTGGTGAACCTGGAGGATATGCTGCAAAACGGCACCGTGATCTCCGGCACCCTGATCGAAAAGCCCCACTCCTTCTCTACCGCCTGCAACATCGCCACCCAGATTATTGCCCAGGTGGCCTCCAACCAGTACGGCGGCCAGTCCATCTCCCTGACCCACCTGGCTCCCTTCGTTCAGGTCAGCCGGGAGAAGATCCGCAAAAGCGTGGAAAAGGAAATGCGGGATTTTGGCATCGCCTATGACGAGAATGCTGTTTCCAAGGTGGTGGAAGGCCGTCTGCGGGAGGAGGTCTGCCGGGGCGTACAGACCATCCAGTACCAGGTGGTGACATTGATGACCACCAACGGCCAAGCCCCCTTTATCACCGTGTTCATGTACCTGAATGAGGCCCGGAACGAGCAGGAGAAAAAGGATCTGGCTATGATCATTGAGGAAACCCTGCGCCAGCGCTACCAGGGGGTGAAGAATGAGAAGGGCGTTTGGATCACCCCCGCCTTCCCCAAGCTGATCTATGTTCTGGAAGAGGACAACGTGCGGGAGGGCACCCCTTACTTCTACCTGACCCGTCTGGCCGCCGAGTGCACCGCCAAGCGGATGGTTCCCGACTACATCTCCGAAAAGAAGATGCTGGAATTAAAGGTGGACAAGAACGGCGAAGGCCACTGCTACACCTGCATGGGCTGCCGCTCCTTCCTGACCCCCTATGTGGATCCGGAAACAGGTAAGCCCAAGTATTATGGCCGGTTCAATCAGGGCGTAGTCACCATCAACCTGGTGGATGTGGCATTGTCCTCCGGCCGGGATAAAAAGAAGTTCTGGGAGATCTTTGACGAGCGGCTGGAGCTGTGCCACCGGGCGCTGATGTGCCGCCACGAGCGGCTGAAGGGCACCTTGTCCGACGCCGCCCCCATTTTGTGGCAGTACGGAGCGCTGGCACGGCTGGACAAGGGCGAGCCCATCGATAAGCTGCTTTACGGCGGCTATTCCACCATCTCCCTGGGCTACGCCGGCCTTTACGAGTGCGTCAAGTATATGACCGGCAAGTCCCACACCGACGCCGAGGCCAAGCCCTTCGCTCTGGAAGTGATGCAGCACATGAACGACGCCTGTAAGGGCTGGAAGGCGGAGCACAACATCGACTTCTCCCTGTACGGCACGCCCCTGGAGTCCACCACCTACAAGTTTGCCAAGTGCCTGCAAAACCGGTTCGGCGTGATTCCCGGCATTACCGACAAGAACTATATCACCAACTCCTACCATGTCCACGTGTCCGAGCCCATCGACGCCTTTACCAAGCTGTCCTTTGAGGCGGAGTTCCAGCAGCTGTCCCCCGGCGGCGCCATCTCCTATGTGGAGGTGCCCAACATGCAGCAGAACATCGACGCGGTGCTGGAAGTGATGCGGTTTATCTATGACCACATTATGTACGCGGAGCTGAATACCAAGTCCGACTACTGCCAGATCTGCGGCTTCGACGGCGAGATTGAGATTCAGGAGGACGAGGACGGCAAGCTGGTGTGGAGATGCCCCCAGTGCGGCAACACCGACCAGAATAAGATGAACGTGGCCCGGCGCACCTGCGGCTACATCGGTACCCAGTACTGGAACCAGGGCCGCACCCAGGAGATCAAGGACCGGGTGCTGCACCTGTAAACACAATCAGTGCATGGGGTGACATGTGCGCCCATATTATTTGATTTACAACATAATAATATGCCAGCGTCCGGTTCCTGTTCAGCAGCAGGAGCCGGACGCTGTGATTTTTGGCGCTGTCTTTCAGTGAGGCAGCATCATTTTTCTTATCTTGCGATCTGTTCCAGGATGCTGGGATCTTTCAACTTGTGATCCTCTGCGAAGAGAATCACTTTAGAGATGATTTCTGCGGTCTTGGGATCTTCATCTACGAAGGGCAGGAAGAATCGCCCTCTATGCTGGGAATGGACGGGCAATACATTCAGCATTGTTCCCCCGATCTGATGGACAACTCCGCTGCCCAAGTGGACAGAGTAGCTTGCCAATTTACCATTGATGAATAGAGAATTAGACTGCACGTTCTCCATATTTTCTTCTCCTGCAATTCAAGTATTGCATTTTACAATCGACCATTGCATTTTGATGTAATGATCAGATTGTATAATTAATCTATCATTATTTCAAGAGGCATGGAATGGAACGCGCTTTTTTGCGTATGAGTTGACAAAATCGCCTGATTCTCAGAGAATTTTATCGCTATTCCAGAATTACTCTGTAATAGATATATTGGAAAAGACAAGCCGAGCGATAAGTTATCTTCCGTTAGGTTGGCTCTGGGAATTGAATCACATGGTGAAATTACTTATTTTCAGGATCATAATACATGGTCGCGACCCCATGATATTTGGCAACAATTCTGCTAATGCTTCGCAGGCCTATCCCGTGAAGAAACCGATCTGTTTTCTTGGTGCGAAAGCCTCCATTGGTCTTTTGCAAAGTGTTGTATATGGCAAGAAACATCAAATTAACGGCCAATAGAGTAACAACAAATATGATTGTCATAATTCCAATTGTTCCTGAGATCCCCACGCTCATTCCGATATAAACAATAACCCTGAATTATTCGCGGAGGCTCAGCTTATAGTCCAATAACTGTACAGTAGCAACACAATACAGCTATGGGTAGACGTGAATTGGTAAGTCTGATCGAGCAGATCGAGCAATTGAGCGAGTATCAGATCGAGCAGATTCGC
>CALWXR010000038.1 GCA_944385535.1 uncultured Oscillospiraceae bacterium | reverse complement strand
TATGTGGCCGAAGAATTGCCCAGGTTCCATGTAACAGGAGGGATTGGCTGGATCAATGATCCCAATGGATTTGCCCCCTATCATGGAGAATATCATCTGTTTTATCAATATCATCCCTACGATGTGAAGTGGGGCCCTATGCACTGGGGACATGTCAAAACCAAGGACTTTGTCCGCTGGGAACGTCTGCCGGTGGCGTTGGCACCGGATATGGACTATGACAAAGATGGATGCTTCTCCGGCGGTGCGGTGGAAATGCCGGACGGCAGGCATCTGCTGATGTATACCGGTGTGCGCAATGTGCGGCGAAAAAACGGTAGAATGGAAAGCTTTCAGACCCAGTGTATTGCCATCGGGGATGGCGTAAATTATGAAAAATATGCCGAAAACCCAGTAATCCGAGGAGAGGATTTACCGGAAGGCGGCAGCGTTCATGACTTCCGGGATCCAAAGATCTGGCGGGAAGAGGATCAGTATTATGCGGTCATCGGCAATCGGACACCTGATGGCAGCGGCAGTATTCTGCTGTATCAGAGTCCGGATGCCATCCATTGGACATTTGTCAATAAATTGGCCTCTTGTCATAATCAATACGGAAAAATGTGGGAATGTCCGGACTTTTTTCCGTTGGACGGGAAGCACGTCCTGCTGACCAGCCCCCAGGAAATGACGGCCATCGGCTTGGAATTCCATCCCGGCAACGCCAATGTATGCCTGATTGGCACCTTCGACCGGGAGATCAATCACCTGATGCGGGAGAATGTGCAGGCAATTGACTACGGCCTTGACTTTTATGCACCCCAGACCTTGCTGACGGAGGACGGGCGGCGGGTTATGATCGGATGGATGCAGAACTGGGAAACCTGCGGCAGCCACATGCCCAACCAGCGATTTATGGGCCAGATGACCATTCCCAGAGAACTCTGCCTGAGAAACGGACGGCTTTGCCAGAACCCGGTGAGGGAGCTGGAAGCTTACCGCACTACCAAAATTGCCTATCAGAATGTGATGATGACCGGCGAAATCTCCCTGCAGGGCATCAACGGAAGATTCATTGACATGACCGTGACCATTCGTCCGGGCAACGAAGCCTCCATGTACCGTTGGTTCAAGATCAACGTGGCACGGGACGGAGAACACTTTACCTCCCTGCGCTTTAAGCCCGCCACCAACATCATCCGCATCGACCGTACCCAAAGCGGTCTACCCTGTGACATTGTAAACGTCCGGGAGTTTCCGGTGTTTGGCGGAAACGGAGAGCTGAAGTTACGGTTGATTATGGATCGTTACAGCCTTGAGGTCTTTGTCAACGACGGCGAGCAGGCAGCATCCACTGTCATTTATACCCCGCTGGAGGCGAAATCTATCAGCTTCTCCTGTGATGGAACTGTGCTGATGGATGTGGAAAAATACGATCTGGAGGTATAAACCATGGCAGAAAAATTTGATGTTGTCGCTCTGGGCGAGCTTTTGATTGACTTTACGGAAAACGGCGTCAGCAATCAGGGCAACGGTCTGTTTGAAGCCTGTCCCGGCGGTGCGCCCTGTAATGTGCTGGCTATGCTCCGGAAGACCGGCAAGTCCTGCGCTTTTGTCGGTAAGGTGGGGGACGATATGTTTGGCAAGCTCCTGCGGGATACTATCGAGGAGGCCGGCATCAATGCGGACAATCTGATCATGGACGCGTATATCCCCACAACTTTAGCTTTCGTCAAGACCTTTGCGAACGGCGATCGGGACTTCTCCTTCTACCGCAAACCCGGCGCGGATATGATGCTGACTGCGGAGGAACTGCCCCCGGAGATCATCGAAAACGCAAAGATTTTCCATTTCGGCACCCTGTCCATGACCCATCCTGGCATTCGGGCAGCGACAGTCAAGGCCATCGAACTGGCAAAACAAGGGAGCGCTCTGATTTCCTTTGACCCCAATCTCCGTCCTCCCCTGTGGGACGATCTGGAAGAAGCCAGGAAGCAGATCGCATGGGGCCTGGGAAAATGCGATATCCTGAAAATTGCCGACAATGAGCTGTTGTTCATGACCGGCGAGAAAGATTTCGTTAAGGGCGCAGCCATCCTGCATGCTCAGTATCCCAACATCAAAGTGCTGAACGTAACTGCCGGTGCAGACGGAAGTTACAGTTTCTACGGAGAGGACGAACCCGTGTTTGTGCCTTCCTTTCAACTGGGCGGCACCATTGAAACTACCGGTGCAGGCGATACCTTCTGTGCAAGCGTATTGAACTTCATTCTGGAAAACGGTATTGCCTGCCTAACGCCCCACGATCGGAAAGACATGCTCCGTTTTGCCAATGCGGCAGCCTATATTGTCACCACCAGGAAGGGCGCTATCCGTTCCATGCCAGAGCGCAGCGAAGTGGAAACCCTGCTGGCAGCAAATTGAGAAACTCTCAATACATTTCATTTTCATTAAGGCTGAAGGCAGCTACTCCACATAATAGCTGCCGGAAGCTAAAATAAAGGAGGATAAACCCGTCTGACTCACGGTGCGGCAGTGTGGAGACCTGTCGTAATGCTCCCGGAATTTCGCTTTCCGGGTTTGCGAGAACGCATGCGAAAGTTAGGTGCGTTTAGAGTCGAAAGAAAATGGCAAGTTTGACCCTGAAGAACGTAAAGAAGATCTACCCCTTCAACGGCGACGACGCAAAGAAGAAAAAGAAGAAGGGCGAGCCCGAGAAGAAGACCAACCTGCAGATCACGGACAAGGGTGTTGTGGCTGTGCAGGAGTTCAATCTCGAGATCGCGGACAAGGAATTCATCGTCCTGGTCGGCCCTTCCGGCTGTGGTAAGTCCACCACTCTGCGTATGATCGCCGGTCTGGAAGAGATCTCCGAGGGCGAGCTGTACATCGGTGACCGCCTGGTCAACGACGTGGCCCCCAAGGACCGTGACATCGCCATGGTCTTCCAGAACTACGCTCTGTACCCCCACATGACTGTCTATGAGAACATGGCCTTCGCTCTGAAGCTGCGGCATGCTCCCAAGGACGAGATCGACAAGAAGGTCAAGGAAGCCGCTGAGATCCTGGACATCACCCAGTACCTGGGCCGTAAGCCCAAGGCTCTGTCCGGCGGTCAGCGTCAGCGTGTTGCCATCGGTCGTGCAATCGTGCGTGCTCCTCAGGTCATGCTGATGGACGAGCCTCTGTCCAACCTGGACGCAAAGCTGCGTAACCAGATGCGTGCTGAGATCATCAAGCTGCGCGAGCGCATCAACACCACCTTTATTTATGTTACCCACGACCAGACTGAGGCTATGACCCTGGGCGACCGGATCGTCATCATGAAGGACGGCTTCATCCAGCAGATCGGCACGCCTCAGGAGGTCTTCAACCATCCTTACAACCTGTTCGTCGCTACCTTCATCGGCACGCCTCAGATGAACATGTTCGACAACGCCAAGCTGATCAAGGTCGACGGCAAGTACGCTGTCCAGCTGGACAAGATCACCGTCACCCTGTCCGACGAGAAGCAGGCTGCCCTGGCCAAGAACAATGTTGCCGAGCAGGATGTGGTCCTGGGCGTCCGTCCCGAGCACATCGAGCTGGCTCCTGGCATCGAAGGCAAGGTCGACGTTTCCGAAATGATGGGTTCTTCTGTCCATCTGCACGTCACCTCCATGGGCCGCGATGTCGTCCTGGTGGTTTCCACCATGAACATGACCGGCGCGGAAGTCGCCGCTCTGTCCAACGGTTCCACCGTCAACTTCACCTTCCCTGGTCATGTCTGCCACCTGTTCAACAAGGAGACCGGCATCAACCTGGAAGCTTGATTTTGAAAAATAAAAAGGGTCGGATCATCCGGCCCTTTTTCCAAAGAGAGAGGAAGGCAGTTGCCATGGAGAATTCTGTTTTTACTGCTCGTCTGGATAATTGCTATGATGAACTGAAATGGCTCTATTGTGAGCTTTACCATAATGATATGGAAGCATTTGATTACTTTGTTCAGATGCTGGAGGCACAGTGGAATGCTCGGAAGGATGCCCTGCGGGCTATCGATGAAAAACGCCTGGCAGAGCCGGATTGGTATCGCTCCAACAAACTGCTTGGTATGATGATGTACCCAGCCAACTTCGGTGGAACGTTAAAGGGTGTGCAGGAGAAGCTATCCTATCTTACTGAGTGCGGCATCAACTATCTGCACCTGATGCCTTTGTTGGATTCCCCCAAAGGCAAGTCTGACGGCGGCTATGCCGTATCCGATTTTCGGAAGGTTCGACCCGATCTCGGCACTATGGAAGATCTCGCCGAACTGGCAGATGCCTGCCATGAAAAAGGTATGGTGCTGTGCCTGGACTTTGTGTTGAACCACACCAGCGAGGAACACGCCTGGGCAAAGGCTGCCCGAGCCGGTGATCCGGTGGCCAGAAGCCGTTATTTTTTCTATGATAATTGGGATATTCCAAATGAATTTGAAAAGACTGTGCCTCAGGTTTTTCCCACCACGGCTCCTGGCAACTTCACCAAACTGGAGGATGGTCAGATTGTTATGACCTCCTTCTATCCCTTCCAGTGGGATTTAAACTATTCCAACCCAATGGTGTTCAACGATATGGTGGAAAACATGCTTTTCCTTGCTAATCAGGGTATGGATGTGATCCGGCTGGATGCTGTGCCCTACATCTGGAAGGAGCTGGGCACCGACTGTCGGAACCTGCCCAAGGTACACACGCTGGTTCGCATGATGCATTTGGCTGTCCAGATCGTCTGTCCCGGTGTCCTGCTGCTGGGTGAGGTAGTCATGGAACCCAAGAAGGTGGCACCCTACTTTGGCACTGTGGAAAAACCTGAGTGCGATATGCTCTATAACGTTACCACTATGTGCACCACCTGGCACACCGTTGCCACGAGGGATGCAAGGCTGCTGAAACGGCAGATGGAGCAAGTCTGTGAACTTCCCAAAACCTGTCTGTTCCAGAACTATCTGCGATGTCACGATGACATCGGCTGGGGTCTGGATTATCCCCGGCTGGAACAGTTCGGCATCACGGAAGTCGCTCACAAAAAACACCTGAACGACTGGTTCACAGGAAAGCTCCCCGGCAGCTGGTCAAAAGGCGAATTGTATAACGATGATCCTAGGCTGGGGGATGCCCGCCTCTGTGGAACCACAGCATCTCTGACAGGTCTGGAAAAAGCGGCAGAAACAGAAGATAATGCGCTTATGGATCAATCCATGCTTTGTTTTTGGATGCTCCACGCCTGGATGTTCAGCCAGAGCGGCATCCCGGTTCTGTATAGCGGGGATGAGGTTGCCCAGTTTAACGACAATGACTACAAAGCTGACCCAGATAAAATGGATGACAGCCGCTATCTGCATCGAGGTAATTTCGACTGGGAGAAAGCGGCGCTACGGACGGATATTTCTACAGTACAGGGAAAAGCCTTTTCTTTCCTGCGCAAGCTGGAAACTATCCGCGCAGAACACCCTGCCTTCCGCTCAGACGCCAAAGTGACAGTTCTGGATATCGGCTGTGACTCCGTCCTGGGCATTTCCCGGAAGTACAATGGTGAAGAATTACTGCTGCTGTTTAATTTCTCAGAAAAGCCGGTCACCTGTAATTTGGGTGAAGGACAAGTCTTGAATCTGATATTTGGAGGCGCAGAAGATTTGAGTAATATTGACTTGACCGGATATGGTTTCCGATGGCTGGCGTGCTAAGAAGCTGATGTGATCGCATCTCCCTACGCCGGAACGCATGTGAGTGTTCCGATAAATACAGCGCCGCAGCGGTGCGTGACGCACGAATTTCTCATGGGCTACCATGCGTGCGGCTTTCAAAATCCCCAGGACTTCATCTTCTTATCGGATGATATCCTGGGGTTTTTTGCGTTTTGAAGTGCGTGTCCACAAATACACTTTCCTGTTTGTGGGTACTCATTTCAAAACGCATCTGGGATTCCAAAGGGACGGCAGTTCCTTTGGCTCTGGGTCATCCAATAGGGGCGAGGAGCGCCCTGTTGGCTGGGGATTCCAAAGGGGACAGCGCTGCCTTGGCGGGAGGCATCCAATGGAGGGCAGCGCCCTTAAGTGGCAGGAAGAATCCAATGAAACCGGCGGTTTCGTGGCACACGATCTTGTTTGCAAGGTCTAGTGTGTTATACCTTTGGCGACCGTGGGTGGCTGAAAGGGGTTGTTCGGGGCAGGAACAAGCACTTTCAGCCAGCCACAGAACAGGCGGGTTCTGCGTCCTCCCGGACGAGAAGCCCAGGAGTTTGCGCTAGCAGAATCCGCCTGTTCGGGTGTAGGTGGTGCGGCGAAATGGAGAGGAGAAGCGCAGCGGAGCCTTGGAATGGAGCAACATCACCGGGGGAGCCAAAGGGATATCAAGCCCAACCCAGCGACACCTCCTGTTCGTATCTTTTTGTAATAAGTGAATTGCTCATTTTTAGCAGACATTCAAAGGATGACAGAGCATCTTCAAAATGGTTATGGCATCGCCATGAGAACCCCTTTTGATAACCGATCAGACACCGGAAATGACCGAACAGGCAGAAATCCACATTTCTCTGTTTCGATATGCTATGCTGTCAGCAGCAAGTCAAACCGAAAGGGAGGATAACGCATATGCAGGCAATTCAAACAACGAAGCTCGTTAAGAGGTACAAAACCCTGACTGCAGTGGACGGGCTCAATCTGGAAATTCAGCAGGGCGAATTATTTTCTTTGCTGGGTGTCAATGGTGCAGGAAAGACCACGACCATCAAAATGCTGACCTGTCTGACCAAGCCCTC
The DNA here is from genome assembly GCA_944385535.1 of uncultured Oscillospiraceae bacterium. GTDB lineage: Bacteria > Bacillota > Clostridia > Oscillospirales > Oscillospiraceae > Faecousia. Next base: position 21,990 of record CALWXR010000038.1, on the reverse strand, counting down.
CAGTGGTGATGCTCTGGTTGGCGGATTCAGCATCACAAAGCATCCGGAACAGGTAAAGCAGCTGATCGGAGTATCCCCACAGGAAACAGCCGTTGCCCCCAATTTATCCGTCGAAGAAAATCTGGCGCTGATCTGCGGCATCCATGGCTTTTCCAAACAGAAAACAAAGCAAAGAATCGAAGAACTCTCCGGGCAATTTGGTCTGAACACAGTTTTGCACAGGAAAGCCGGCAAGCTGTCCGGAGGCTGGCAGCGCAGAGTCAGCATTGCCATGGCGCTGATCAGCCAGCCGCAGATTCTGTTTCTGGACGAACCCACCCTTGGACTGGATGTTTTGGCAAGACATGAACTCTGGAAGGTCATTCGTTCGCTGAAGGGTAAGGTGACGATGATTCTGACGACCCATTATCTGGAAGAAGCAGCAGCCCTTTCTGACCGGATTGGGATTATGAAAAGCGGCAATTTGCTTGCGGTGGGAACGGTGGATGAGCTGAACCGAAAAGCCGGAGTTGATAATTTTGAAGCGGCATTTGTTGCCATTGTGGAGGAGGCAGCGGTATGAGAATGTTGACTTTTGCGAAGCGATGCACGAAAGAGATTCTGCGTGACCCCATCAACCTGGCGTTCGGTTTGGGCTTTCCTCTGATTCTGCTGATGCTGCTGAGTGCGATTCAGTCAAACATTCCGGTGAGTCTCTTTGAAATAGACAAACTGACCCCGGGCATTACCGTATTCGGGCTTTCCTTCATGACCCTGTTTTCCGCGACCCTGATCGCCAAAGACCGGGAAAGTGCCTTGCTGCAACGACTGCACACAACGCCCCTTACGGGCTTGGATTTTATCATCGGGTATATGCTTCCGCTGCTGCCCATCGCCCTTGGACAGATTGGCATCTGCTATCTGGCGGCGATTCCGCTGGGGCTGACGGTCAGTATCAACATTCTCTATGCCATCCTTGGCATCCTCCCTATGGCTGTATTCTATATTGCGCTGGGACTTTTGTGCGGCAGTGTTCTGGGCGTAAAACAGGTTGGCGGCATTTGCGGCGCGCTGCTGACCAACCTCTCTGCATGGCTTTCCGGCGTGTGGTTTGATCTGGATCTCGTTGGCGGCGTCTTTCGGAAAGTTGCCAATGTTCTGCCATATGTTCATGCGGTTGAAATGGAAAAAGCCTTGTTTAGCGGGGTTTTTCATGCTACACTAACACATATCGTTCCGATTGTTTTCTATTGTGTGCTGACTACCGCAATCGCGGTTTTCCTCTTCCTCCACCAAATGAAAAGGCAGTAAGGATTTGAGGCAATGAAATATAAACTGATTATCGACAAAAATGCAGAAGAAGAAATTATCGCAGTCGTTCATGCCCCTTCCGCACTGACGGAGCAGATTGAGAATCTTGTCTGCAACACTTCCGGCTCGGACTGCATTATAGGATACCGGGATGATGAAATGCGAAAACTGAAGTTTCCGGAAATCGAGTGCATCACCATTCATGACAGGAAAGTGATTGCCATTGATGAACGCGGCGACTACTACCGCATCCATGACAGGCTTCGGGATTTAGAGGCGGTTTTACCCTCGTATTTTATCCGCATCAATAAATCCTCCCTTGCCAATGAACACTGCATTGCCCGCTTTGACACAGTGTTCGGCGGCGGTGTGGATGCGGTATTCCGGTGCGGCTACCGGGAGTATGTTTCCAGAAGGTGTTTCTCGGAAATCAGACGGAGGTATGAAGGAATATGAAAAAGTATGTGGCAGAAATTCTCCACCGAGGGCTGATGTCTTCCGGCTTCGGCCCTGTGATTCTGGCGATTGTATACCTATGCCTGCAAAGAGGCTGCGTAATTCAGTCGATAACCGTCAACGAAGTTTGCCTCGGTATTTTCTCCTCCGCTGCCCTTGCCTTTGTGGTTGGGGGAGCCAATGTGATTTACCAAATCGAGCGCCTGCCCATTATGTTGGCGATTTTGCTTCACGGCAGCATCTTGTATGTCAGTTATATCACAGTATATCTAACCAACGGCTGGCTCAAATGGGGTGCAACACCAGTGCTGGTGTTCACGGGTATTTTTGTTGTTGGGTATTTTCTGATTTTGGCAATTATTATTACCGTGACCAAAAAGAGAACGGCAAGGCTCAATGAAATCCTGAAGCAAAAAAATCAAGGTGAAGAAGCTTTATAGCAGAACAGGCGGTGCTACGGGCAAAGCGCTGCGAAGCCTCGCAATGGAGTGGCATCACCGGGAGCAAAAGGTATATCATCCCTCGTCCCGCCGCAGCGACGCTCCCCGTCATCCCACATCAAACGGAATCGTTGCCTGCTCCGGCAGCTTGTCTATGAAACACCGAAACAAATATCGGATCGCCTCGTATGCATAGATGTGGCTGATCGTGGTATCCCAGTCTGCCAGCTTTCGAATTTCTCCCTTATGCTTCTCAAAATCCAGATAAAGCTCTCCCCACTCGCCATCGCAGTCCGCCTGATACTGGTAGGTTGCGTTGGCGATTTTTTCTTCGCCCATGGTTTTGGAGATACATTTGAGCCTGACCAAACGCACAGCACCGCGCTCTATGAGCTTTTTCTCAAATTTCTTCACAGCGCTGTTGTATGCTTTTTCTGTGCCTTTGTCCGTGCTGGCCTGAATCAGCGCGGAGATCTGCTCATAAGACTGCCTCTGGGACGGGGGCCCTACACGCCTGCATTGCATACAGATGGCGTTGCGCCGTTCCAGCAGTTGCTGATCCCGGTGCCTGAGTTTCCAAAACGCATCCTGAATAGCGGAGGATCGAATGCCATCCCAAATCAGTTCTGAATAGTTCCAGCTATTGTCAATGAGGATCTCGTCCTCCGTTTCCTCCCCATCTTCGTTAATGAAAAATTCATTCTGCCGGGCGCGGATGCCCCTTGCCATTTTCAAATACTGCTTGGCTGTTTCCTGTGTGCAGTGGGTGCCCTGCATAAAGGACTCCAATGCGGAATCAGAATTCTCATGAGACTGAGCATAGACAGCAGCCATCAGTCGTACACCCTTATAAACAGACAGGGAAGAAAGGCTCCACGCTTCTTCCTGCATTCGGTAGGCCAGCATGGCATCTCTGAGGAACTTGCTGAGGTAGGTTGTAAACGCCGCATTCTTCTCCGGATTATAGTCCGGGAATTTTTTTAGAATCACTTCCATGCAGGCAAGCTTTATATCCAGAAACCGGTCCGGTTGATTTGCTATACCGTTGCTGAGAAGGAAACGGCGGATCTGTTTGTTCATAGCAGGCTCATAGTGATGCAGAAAGAAACTGATGTAACGCAGGTCCCGGTTTTCTTTGGCTGCAATAATGAAGCTGCTCAAATCTTCCGGTTTTGCAGGTGTGGGCTCGAGCTGAAAGACACGCTCCGCCTCCTGCTGGGTAATACCCCCGGAAGCACTGCCCATTTCTTGCTTTCGCACAAAGCCAGTCATATCCCACCGGTAGCCCTCCAGCCGGAGAAGATCGCTTTGCGTCAGCTGAACAGATGGCTCTGTTACCGGGATCTCTGTTTTGGTGCCCATGGGCATCCCCCTCTCTTTCTATGGGGCATTCAATCATTTGGATGCTTCCGCTTCCAGAGCTGTCAATTCCATATCTTCAAGATATTTGCCATTGGCGTAATTGGAATCCATGATCGCCCTGTCCCGGTGGTTCCGTGCCAATTCCTTCATCCGCTCTGCCAGTTCCTGTGAAATGGTTCCCCGGTGCAGCCGTTGGTCAATGGCATCGATGACCTGTTTGCATTTGATTTTTCGCGGGTCATCCGCTGCAAGCTCCCGGGCTTCCCGCCCCAGTCGGGCACCTACCTGACGGCAGGTGCGGCCAAATGTATCCTCAGGAGCAAGTCCATTGCAATACTTTTGCTGCCTTGCGTTGGTGGTCAGGAAGAAGTTCCCGCAGATGGGGCACTTCTTTGGGGCGTGGCCGACACACAACGCCTCAAAAAGATTGGCGCGGAACATGCTGGGGAAGGAGGCATAGTGCATCCGCCGGGTCAGACCGGTTTCACTTGCCAGATACTGAACGGACACATTGGCAAGAGACATCCATTTGCCTTCGGCATAATCATCCGCAGTAAAGAACTTCGCAAATTGTTTTGCGTATCCTTCCGCGTCTCTGGTCAGTTCTGTGTCATCCAGAGATTCCACCAACGGTATCAGGGCTTGTTGATACCGCTGTATGGCAAACCCAAGCTGTGCGGCCAGACACAGCGACTGGACAAACAGATTGCAAAAATCATTGGGCTTCTTCATCTGCCTTGCTGCCTTCTTGGCGGCTTCCGGGGAAAAGATGGACGCCAGCTTCTGATCCAGCCATTCATATTCCTGGTACGAAAAGGGCGGGACGTTTTTCAGAAGCTCCACCACGGCAAATACATTTTTCCGGGATTGCTCCATCAGGAGAAGGTCGACCCGGTCATGGTACAGGGCATCCACAAATTTCATCATGGGATCGGTCAGGGCAACGACCTGATTCACAATCTCCCTTGGCATATTCAGCACATCACAGGCAACTGTGCCGGTGGGAAATTCCTGCCCTGCATACACTTCCTGTTTCCCGCAGTAGTCCAACGTCAGGAGGGTCAATTTTAATCGCTCCTTAATATCAACCAAAACAGCCATTGGCGTAACTCCTTTCCATAACCCATTCGGCGTTCTTACGTTAAGGGCACTTTGGTGGCATTTACTCTTGCAATCACTCTATTCTACAAAGCTTGCAGTCCAATAAAGCGGACTTTTAGGAGCGGCAGTCGCTCTTTGGTAGAAAAGCTAAACACACATTTTTTCTCAGAAGGGCCCTGTCAGGTTTTCCGATTTTCCATTGTCAGGGGATTAGACCGTTTTTCACGAAATCCAACATAACCATAGTAGAGAGCGAAAAGTTTGGTTTTGCCGGGAACCCGCTTTTGCTTCTCAAAAAATGTTATGGAGGTATGTGAATGAATTTGTTTGAAAATATCAAGGCATCTGTCTCGACCAGGCAGGCTGCAAAAGCTTATGGGCTGGAAGTGGACGCGCATGGAATGGCGTTGTGCCCATTCCACGACGATCACCGCCCAGCCTGCTGCTGGATCAGCGGTACTACTGCTTTGGGTGCCGTGCCACCGGGGATGTCATTGACTTCACCGCAAGACTGTTTGGCATCAGCCAGAAAAGCGCCGCGCTGAAATTGGCGCAGGATTTTGGCATCGATCCCAGGCCACCAGCACAATCGGATATTCCAATTCTCAATGCAGAGCTGCACCCCAACTTGGAGCAGCTCTGCATTCGTGTTCTCCGGGAGTATCTCCGGTTGCTGCGAATTTGGAAGGTTCGCTATCGGCCTGCTGTGCCGGGCGATCCGTTGGATGACCGCTTTGTGGAAAGCTGCCAGATGGAAGCAACCATCACGGACTTGCTGGATGCGCTGATGGACGTGGACGCAGCATATCGGAAGCAGGCTGTGGACGTTCTTCTGCAAGACGGGAGAATCTATGATCTGCAAGCCTATGTCGCAAGAAAGAAAAAGGAGGAAGCGGAATTTGACAGAGAATCCGAACCCTGTGCCTGAGTGGGTGGACGGCAAGAAAATCAACGAGGTGCTGTTCTGCCGGGAATTCCTAGAGGAGCATCCCATGGTCAGCGTGGGCGGCGCTTTTTTCACGGTAGAGGGTCTGGTGTCCGACGAAAATCTGCTGAAAAAGCAGATTTATGACAAGATCAAATATCATATTACCACAGGGCTATGGAAAAAGGTGTCGAATCTGGTAGAAGTGCTCCGGATGGAGTGCTGTGTGGATACGCTGCCGCTGTATGAGGATCGTATCCACATGGCGAACGGTACGCTGTTTTTGAATGGCGGCTTCTTGGCAGAGAAGGACTTCTGCCGCAACCGCCTGCCGGTTGCCTATAACCCAGATGCGCCGGAGCCGACCCAATGGCTCTATTTTCTCTCTCAGCTTCTGTATCCGGAAGACATCCCCACCTTGCAGGAGTTTTTCGGTTACTGCCTGATTCCCTGTACCAGAGGGCAGAAAATGCTCCTGCTCACCGGCAAGGGCGGCGAAGGAAAGTCACGGGTTGGAATCGTCTTACAGTCCCTGCTGGGCAGCAACATGAAAACAGGCTCCATTTCCAAGGTAGAGAACAGCCCCTTTGCCAGAGCCGATCTGCAAAATATGCTGGTGATGGTGGACGATGACATGAAGATGGAGGCTCTTACCCAAACTAACAACATCAAGGCCATCATCACAGCGGAGCTGCCTATGGACTTGGAGAAGAAAGGACAGCAGAGCTATCAGGGAGATCTGCGTGTACGGTTCCTTGCCTTTGGCAACGGCACCCTGCAAGCCCTCCATGACCGCAGCTTTGGCTTCTTCCGCAGACAGATCATTCTGGAAGCGCGGGAGCGTGATCCCGGTAGAAAAGATGATCCCTATTTGGTGGAGCGGCTCTGCGCGGAAAGGGAAGGTATCTTCCTTTGGGCGCTGGCGGGATTGCAGCGGCTGATCCGCAATGGCTTTCAGTTCACCCTCAGTGACCGGGCAAGTGCCAACATGGAAGCTGCCGTGTCAGACGGGAATAACATCGTAGAGTTTATGAAATCCGAGGGGTATTTCCAGTTCAAGGCGGACAGTGAAGTTAGCTCCAAAGACTTCTACGATGTGTACCGGCAATGGTGCGAGGACAATGCCTTGAATCCGCTGGCACAGAAAACCCTGTGTAGTTACCTGAAGCAGAACGAGGGCCTTTACAACCTGGAATACACCAACAAAGTCCATATCGGCGGCGGGCGGTATGCCAGAGGCTTTCTGGGGATCGAGGTGCTGCAAAGACCCGGATGGTAAAAAAGTGGAGGAAGTCGAAAATACGTGTACCGTCCGTACCAGTGTACCAATCGGTACACCTGTACACTTGGTACACGTATTTTCAGTCCATATTCTTTTCTTTTCAAATCCGCACGGAACAGCACTGTTTTTGCAGGTAAAAAATAAGGGAGATGAAATCTGCAAAGTTCTTTCCAATTCCGTATTCAAACTTCACGGAATCAAGATGGTGGGAATCGTGAACCAGGTATTCGGATTTGTGGGTTATTTCACCATTTCCACCCAAATCCCACGAAACCGTGAAAACGGTAGGTGCCACTCGTGAACAGGGGATCACGGGAGAAAAATGGAGCGGATTTCTCAAAAAAGATTTTTCACCAAACCGGTAAGCGACTTCTCCGACAGATGAATCTGCTTTCCGGAACAAACAACTCAAAAATTGGAGGTATCACAAATAATGAACGTAAGAAATGAGATAAAGGCACAGATTATCCGTACCGGCATGACCATGCAGCAGGTGGTTGAGCTGCTATCTGACGAGTACGGATGGAGCGACAGCGTTTCCAATCTGTCAGCAAAATTGCAGCGGGAGAGCATTCGGTACAAGGAAGTGCTGGAGCTGGCAGACGTGCTGGGTTATGACCTGGTCTGGGTAAAACGGAGGGATACCTGATGGAAAAAGCCCAATATGCCATCCTGCGCTTTGCCAAATACAAAGGGCCGGAAATCGGGCGCATTGAAGCCCATGACGAGCGCACAAAGGAGAAATACGCCAGCAACCCGGATGTGGACACCAGCCGGAGCAGGCTGAACTTCCATCTTGTGAAACCCCACCGTTCCTACCGGGCGGAAGCAGAAAAGCAGATTGCAGAAGCCGGGTGCAGAGCCAGAAAGGACAGCGTCCGGGTGGTGGAAACCCTAATTACCGCCAGCCCGGAATTTTTCCAAGGGAAGAAACCCCGGGAGGTCAAAGAGTTCTTTGAATATGCCCTTGAATTCATCCAGAGCAAACAGTCTCCCGAGACGATTATATCCGCCGTGGTGCATATGGACGAGAAAACGCCCCATATGCACCTTTGTTTTGTCCCGCTGACGGAGGACGGGCGACTCAGTGCCAAGGATATTGTCGGTAACCGGAAGAAGCTGACCCAGTGGCAGGATGAATTCTGGAAGCACATGGTGAAAAAGTACCAGGATTTCGAACGGGGTGAATCCGCCAGCGAGACCGGCAGAACCCACATCCCGCCTCGATTGTTCAAGGAAGCGGTACGCCTGAACCGGCAGAAGGAGAAAATCACCCGGCTGCTTTCCGAAACCACGCCCTTGAACGCAAAAAAGAAATCCACGGAGATTGAAGCCATTCTTACCGACTACATTCCCAGCGTAGAAAAGCTGATTACCCGGATGAAGAAGGCAAGCGGTGCTGTGAAAGAATTGAATGCCGAGATTGCCGCTCTGAAACAGGAGGTCAACAGCGGCAAAGCCAGTGTCCAGCGGCAATTGGAACTTGCAAGGAAGTTGCAGGAGTTTGAGGCTCTCCAGCAGACTGTAAAAGATCTGGAGGGTGAAATTGCCGCCATCCCGCCCGAAATTCGTGAGAAGTACAAGACCAAAACTGAAAGAAAGGAAACCATTGCCCTTGAATAATACCAAAGAAGTACAGGCCATGCAGCTCCCGATTCAAAAGCTGCACCCCTTTGAAAACCACCCCTTCCAGGTGAAAGACGATGATGAAATGAATCAGCTGGTGTGGAGTGTTCTCACACAGGGCGTTCTGACTCCGCTGGTGGTTCGTCCGCTGGAAAATGGCGAATATGAAGTGATCTCTGGGCATCGGAGACTCTATGCGTGCCAAAAGGCAGGAATCGATACGGTTCCTGCCTTAATTTACGCCCTCGACCGGGATGCCGCCGCCATTGCGCTGGTGGACAGCAATCTGCACCGGGAGAAGATACTGCCCAGCGAAAAAGCCTTTGCATATAAGCTGAAAATGGATGCTCTGAGTCATCAGGGAACTTCTCGCCAACTTGGCGAGAAGTGGAGCGTCAGTCAGCTTAGTGAAGCTGGAGCAGATAGTGAGCGGCAGATTCACAGGTACATCCGTCTTACCGAGTTGATTCCCCAAATCCTCAGCATGGTGGATGCTGGAAAAATCGCTCTGACGCCCGCAGTTGAGCTATCCTATCTGACCCAACAGGAACAGCAGGACTTACTGGAAACCATGGAGAGTGAGGACTGTACGCCGTCCCTGTCCCAAGCCGTCCAGATGAAAAAGCTGAGCCAGTCCGGGGAACTCTCCCTGGACAGAATTTTTGAAATTCTCCGGGAACCCAAGGCCAACCAGCAGGAGAAGATCAGCTTCCGGGTGGAAGATTTGCGTAAATTCTTCCCAAAAACCTACAGCGTCGCCCGGATTCAAGAGCGGATTTTGAAGCTGCTGGAAGCGGACTGCCGTAAGCGGCAGCTGAGCAGAGGGGAGCGGTGATGGTGGATACGAAGATTCGGATTCACGATGACTACTGCTCTAATAGGAACAGTGAAGATATACAGGCCATTTTATCTCAGGTTACTGCACTGATTACGGGAGCGATTCTCCGGGCCGGTGCCCAGCCGGAAGAACCGGAGACGGCTGCGTAACAGAATTATCGGGAGGGTGCGGCTTACATGGCCGCACCTTTGCCGTTTGCACATTATCCCAATAAAATTATGAAAAACAGGTTTCGAGAAAAGGAAGTGTAAAATATGGAACGATATTTGATGTATTTAAGAAAGTCGAGAATGGATACGGATTTTGAAGAAGTATCCATTGCTGAAACGCTGAGCCGACACAGAACGACCCTTGAAAAATTCTGCAAATCCAAGCGCCTCAATGTGGTGGAGGTTCTGGAGGAAGTGGTATCCGGTGAATCCCTTGCCGCCCGTCCTCAGATGATGCGCTTGCTGGAGCTGGTCAGTACAGGCTCCTATGCAGGAGTGGTCTGCATGGACATAGAGCGACTGTCCAGAGGTTCGTCCATGGAATCCGGCTATATCATGCAGATTTTGCAGGTCAACGGCTGTAAAATCGTTACCCCCGGCAAGACCTACGACTTGCAGAATGAATCTGACGAGCAGTTTACAGATATGAAATTCATGTTCAGCCGCTATGAGCTGAAAACCATCACCAAACGGCTGGTGCGGGGCAGAAATCAGTCCGCGTCCGAAGGCAAATTCATGGGGTCAATGGCACCCTACGGCTACCGGGCATACAAACTCCCCGGAGAGAAGGGAAACAGCCTTATGATCGTCCCGGAGGAGGCCAAGGTGGTGCAGATGATTTTTGATATGTATGGCAAGCAGGGGATTGGGTATAACACCATTGCCTATAAGCTAAATCAAATGCACATCCCATCCCGAGTTGGCGAATGGGGACAGACATCGATAGCCAATATCATCAATAACGAAGTATATTTAGGAAAAATACGCTGGCGCAAAGAACCCGTCAAACGGGTCGTAAAGGATGGCATGCTTGCAAAAAAACGGGTTCAAAATGATGATTACGAGTTATACGATGGCCGGCACGAAGCAATCATTACCGAGGAACAATGGGCTTGCGCCAAAGCGGCACAGGCAAAGCGCAATCATCCGCCTACACATAAAGAACGGCATTTGCAGAATCCTTTTGCCAGTATTCTTTACTGTGAGAAATGCGGTGCGATTATGAAACGGAAAGTTCCCAAGAAATCTCGAACATGTATCCCCTGGTATCAATGTCCCACAAGAGGCTGTGACTGTAAAATGATCAAATGTGAAACAGTTGAAAAGGCCATCCGTGATGCGATGGAGGAGTGGCTGAACAATTATATTATCCAGATCAATTCAGACCAGCAACCCGCAGAAGACCCAATAGCAGCAGCTCTGACAGCAGTACGCGGACAGCTTGCCGGTCTCCAGCTGCAACAGGAGAATATATGTGAATATTTGGAAAAGGGCATCTATACCGTAGAGATGTTTTCCAAACGCAATGCATCACTCGCAAAAGAAATCAAACAGCTCCAGACCTCTGAAGCAGATCTGCTGCGGCAGCAGAGTGAAGGAGACGAGAAGAAAAGAACGTCCTCGCAGTTGATCCCGACGGCACAGCATATATTGGAACACTATTCTCTCCTGTCGGTAGAGGAAAAGAATCGACTGTGGAAGCTGGTATTAAAGAAGGCCACTGTCTACCGCACACAGGACGATGAATTGATGATCCATATATATCCGAATCTTCCGCAATAAGCTGTTCCCTGTGGGCGGGTAGGACTACATTTTATCCCAAATTCCATAAATTCTATCGACGAAAGCCCCTTGACCTGCTATAATACCCTTACTAAGCAGGTCAGGGGGCCATGTTGTTATGCGTAATGAACCGAAAAAAGCGCCATGTAGTATTGCTCTATTGGCCCATGTGGACGGGGGAAAAACCACCTTGTCGGAAGGGCTTCTGTATGTTGGCGGCGCCCGGCGCACCCTGGGGCGGGTGGATCATGGAGACGCTTTGCTGGACAGCCACCAGCTGGAGCGGGCCAGGGGGATCACCATTTTCTCCAAGCAGGCGGCGCTGGAAACGGAGAGCCGGGCGCTGACCCTGGTGGATACCCCGGGGCATGTGGATTTTTCCACCGAGGCGGAACGGACGCTGCCGGTGCTGGACTGCGCGGTGCTGGTCATCAGCGGCGCCGACGGGGTTCAGGCCCATACGGTGACATTGTGGCGGCTGCTGGAAACATACCAGGTGCCGGTATTTTTGTTTGTAAATAAAATGGATCTTCCGGGAACGGACCGGGACAAGCTTTTGCGGCAGCTGCGCCGGGAGCTGTCGGAGGCCGTTGTGGATTTTGGAGAGGATCCCCAGACCGTTGCGGAAAACGCCGCCCTTTGCGACGAGGCTTTGCTGGAAGCCTACCTTTCCGGCGGGGAAGTGACCGAGGGAAATCTGCGGGGGCTCATTGCCCGGCGCAAGCTGTTTCCCTGCTGCTTTGGCTCCGCCCTGAAGCTGACGGGGGTGGACAGGCTGCTGGAGGTCCTTGACCGGTATGCCCCGGAGCCGGGGAATCTGGGCAGCTTCGCCGCCCGGGTTTATAAGATCTCCCGGGATCCCCAGGGAAGCCGCCTGACCTGGCTGCGGATCACCGGCGGACAGCTGGCGGTGCGGGATCTTGTGCGTTATGTAAACCAAAAAGGGGAAGTCCGGGAGGAAAAGGCGGTGCAGCTGCGGCGGTACTCCGGGGAGAAGTTCACCCCTGTGGACACCCTGACCCCCGGCATGCTGGCGGCGGTCACCGGACTGACGGAAACCTACGCGGGGCAGTCTCTGGGGGCGGAGCCGGCCGGCCGGTCCTATGTATTGGAGCCGGTGATGACCTATCGGGTGAATCTGCCCGGAGGCTGCGACCCGGCTGCCGTCCTGCCCAAGCTGCGAACCCTGGAGGAAGAGGAGCCTCAGCTTCGGCTGCTGTGGGAAAACGGTCAGATCCATGTGCAGATCATGGGCAAGGTTCAGCTGGAGGTATTCCGAAGCCTGGTAGCCCAGCGGTTTGGACTGGATGTGACCCTGGACGATCAGCGGATCTTCTACAAGGAAACCATCGAATCCCCCGTGGAGGGGGTGGGACATTTTGAGCCGCTGCGCCACTATGCGGAGGTTCACCTTCTGCTGGAGCCCCTGCCCCGGGGAAGGGGCCTGGAATTTGACACGGTGTGCCCCACGGATGTGCTGGACGGGAACTACCAAAGGCTGATCCTGACCCATCTGGGAGAGAAGGTACACCGGGGCGTTCTGACAGGCGCGCCCATTACGGATATGAAGATCACCCTGCTGGTGGGGAAAGCCCATCTGAAGCATACCGAGGGCGGTGACTTCCGCCAGGCGGTGTACCGGGCGGTGCGTCAGGGGCTGATGCAGGCCGAAAGCCTTCTGCTGGAGCCCTGGTATGCCTTCTGCCTGCGCGTGCCCACGGAGCAGATCGGTCGGGCCATCACCGATATTCGGGCCATGGGAGGCTGGTTTGACCCTCCCGAAGGGGAGGGGGCGTGTTCCATGCTCAAAGGGCTGGTGCCGGCCTCTCAGCTTAAGGACTACGCGCAGACGGTGGCGGCCTATACCCAGGGCCGGGGACGGCTTCAGCTGTCCCTGGAGGGATATCTGCCCTGCCACGATCCGGAAACGGTGATCCGGGAAATCGGTTACGATCCGGAAGCGGATGTGGACAACACGCCGGACTCTGTATTCTGCGCCCACGGGGCGGGCTTTACGGTGAAATGGAACCAGGTAAAGGACTATATGCATCTGGAAAGCGGGCTGAAGGAGGAAAAGCAGCCCCAGATCCTTACCCGGAATATACGGATCGACGATAAAGAACTGGAGCGGATCATGGAGCGGGAATTCGGCCCCATCCGCCGCCCTGTCTACGGCGCTTCCGCCGCCAACCGGCCGGCGACCGAGGAGATCCCCATTCGCCCGCCCAAGGAAAAATACATCCTTGTGGATGGCTATAACATCATTTTCGCCTGGGAGGAGCTGGCGGCCCAGGCCCGCAGCGACTTAGACGCCGCCAGAAGGCAGCTGTGCGACGCCTTAAGCAGCTATGCGGGCTTTACCAAATGCCGCCTGGTGGTGGTGTTCGACGGCTATAAGAACAGAGGAAGCCTGGGGGAAAAGTTCCAGTTCCACAACATCCAGGTGGTATATACCAGGGAAGGGGAGACGGCGGACGCCTATATGGAGGCCCTGGCCCATGAGATCGGCAAAAACTACGCGGTTCGGGTGGCCACCTCCGACGCCCTGGTGCAGCTGAGCGCCCTGGGCAGCGGGGTGCTCCGGATGTCCGCCCGGGAGCTGCGGGAGGAAGTGGATCGGGCCCGGGAGGAAATGGCAAGACATTTTCGAAAATGATTTGGAAAATTTCTTCCCTTTTGAGGTCGGATGTAGTATAATGGTCATATCATACGAAAAAGGGGGCCTCCTTGTGAACCATATGATCCATTCTGACGATCCCAAGTTCCAAGCCCGCATTGAAAAAATGAATCGTCGGGACCGGTGGGTAGACAGCCTGTTTCGCCGCGCCCTGCACATGATCGAACGGGCCATCGCCCTGCTGACCATCATCGCCCTGCTGGGCGCGCTGGGATTAGAGCTGTATACCATGATCGTGTCCGGGGCGGCCTACTTTGAGGATGTGGGGCATATCCTTCACAATCTGCTGACCATTGTGGTGGGACTGGAATTCGTGCGCATGCTCATCGACACCACCCCGGCCAACATTCTGGAGGTGCTCACCGTGGCCATTACCCGGCATGTAGTCATCAGCCATGATGATTATTGGTCCAACGTGGCCTGCATTGCCTGCATCGCGGGCCTGTTTGCCATCCGCCGCTTCCTGATCCGCCGCAGCGAATTGAAGGAGGAAATGGTGGAGATCGACTGAGCCGGAAAGCGTATCCCCATAAGAAATCCCCTCTTCGGCGGAAGAGGGGAGCAGGGTGTCGAGAAAGTAAGTTTCCCCGTAGAAGTTTAGAAATGCGCACCGCGGCAAAGCCCCCCTTGTGTAAAGGGGGGTGGGCAGGCGAAGCCTGCTCGGAGGGATTGACGCGGCAGAATGTTCCCATTTTGCCGGTGTGCGGGCGAATTCGCACATTGTAGCGCACAATCCCCCAGTCACGGCTCTGACTGCCCACTTACGCTGCCATTCACTACTGCGGCTGCGCAACCCTTGCCCTTTGCACAAGGGGCCTTTGGCGCTGTAAGCGTCAGAAGGTTTATCGAAAGTCTGATGGGGCTGTCTCAAAATAGCCCAATGAAAACGGATGCACAAAAGCTTGGCGAGGGGTGTGTTCGGGGGGCCGGCCCCGAGGCCCCTTGCGCGTTCAATAACCCGCCCGAAGGCGCAAATTGCACAAGGCGTTGTCTCGAACGAAAGTTTTGAGACAACGCCGGATTTTTTATTCCTGGGATATCACATGGGCGCCCTGGAATTCCACATGCAGCGGGAGCATCTGCCAGTGGCGCTGGGTGATCTGATCCAGTTTCTTCGCCAGCTTTTCTTCCAGCTTCTGATCCTGGGTGACGCACAGCAGGGTGGGGCCCGCCCCGGACAGGCAGAAGGCGGCTCCGGTGGTGCGAATCAGGGCCTCAATGGCCTCGTAGTCCGGGATCAGCTTTTTCCGGTAATTCTGATGGAGCCTGTCCTGCATGGCGGTGCGCAGCAGCTTTTCGTCTCCCAGCTCCAGGGCCTTCAGCACCAGAGCCCCGTGGGAGATGTTGTAAATGGCGTCCGCCCGGCTCACCTGCTGGGGCAGCACGCTCCGGGCCAGGGAGGTGGGCAGATTGAACTCCGGAATCAGGGCCAGAAATTCCCAGCCCGGGTGGAGGGGGAAGCTGACGCACACCGGCAGACCTCCGTCCACCATGGAGGCGGTGAGTCCTCCGTAAAAGGCGGGGGCCAGATTGTCCGGATGGCCCTCCATGGCGTTGGTGATGTTCAGCAGGCCCTGGGTGGACAGCTTGCTGCCCCGGAGCACGTTGGCGCCCATGGCCCCCGCCACCAGCAGGGCGGCGGAGGAGCCTAAGCCCCGGCAGATGGGAATGTGGGCGTCAATGTGGATTTTCACCCCCCGAACGTCCTCGCTCAGGGTGTTCAGGACGGCGCAGTAGGAGGTATAGGCCAGGTTGTCCGGGCCGGTGTAGGCCTCGTCACAGCCGGTGATCTCAAGACCCGCTTCCGT
The DNA here is from genome assembly GCA_944385535.1 of uncultured Oscillospiraceae bacterium. Lineage (GTDB taxonomy): Bacteria > Bacillota > Clostridia > Oscillospirales > Oscillospiraceae > Faecousia. The sequence continues at coordinate 6,413 of CALWXR010000038.1, read as the reverse complement.
TTCTTCAAAGGTCACGTCGGTATACAGCCCCAGGGCGCAGCCGAAGGCGTCAAAGCCGGGGCCTAAGTTGGCGGTGGTGGCGGGGACACGGATGGTTACTCGTTTCATGGTATTCTCCAAAGTAAAGGATATGTTACAGGCTCAGCACATAGGAGAGCATCTGCTCCTTGTCAATGACGGCGGTGTGCTTTTCTTCCCTGCCTTCCAGGGTGGACAGGTTTTTGGGGATGGGCACGCCGGTGAGGGCGCGGAGCCGTGCCATTTGCGCAAATTCGCTGCCAGAGGTGTCGCCGCCGATGGCGGAGAGCACTGCGGCCGGGAATTTATAGGGGGAGGCGGTGGACAGCACCACCATGGCCCGGGTATCGCCGGTTTGCGCCGCGTAGTCCTCCGCCGCTGCCCAGCCGGCGGCGGTGTGGGGATCGCACAGGTAGCCCTCTTCCCGCCAGACTCTTCCGATGATTTCCGCTGCCCGGGCGTCGTCGCAGTAAGCGGCCCAGAACTGATCCTGAATTTTTTCCAGCAGCGCTTCGGGCACGGTGTAGACGCCCTCTGTGTTCAGCTGGCCCATAAGCCGGGATACCAGAGCGGTATCTCCGCTGAGCAGGTACAGAAGCCGCTCTAAGTTGGAGGACACCAGAATGTCCATGGAGGGGGAGGCGGTTTTCAGCAGGGGCCGCCGCCGGTCATAGGTGCCGCTGCGGATAAAGTCGGTGAGCACGTTGTTGGCGTTGGAGGCGCAGATCAGCGTCCCCACCGGCAGGCCCAGCAGCTTTGCCAGATACCCCGCCAGAATATCTCCGAAGTTTCCGGTGGGAACGGAGAAATTCACCCGGTCGCCCATTTGGATCTTCCCCGCGTCCAGCAGATCCCGGTAGGAGCGGAAATAGTACATGATCTGGGGCGCCAGACGGCCGATGTTGATGGAGTTGGCGCTGGACAGGGCGAAGGGCAGCTCCTTCTCCCGGCAGGCGGCGAAGATGTTCTTCACCCCGGTTTGGGCGTCGTCGAAATTGCCCCGGACGGCGCATACATGGACGTTGTTCCCCTCCTGGGTTACCATCTGGGCCCGCTGAACCTGGGAGACGCCGCCCTGGGGATAAAATACGCAGATCCCCACGCCCGGCACATCGTGGAAGCCCTCCAGAGCCGCCTTGCCCGTGTCGCCGGAGGTGGCGGTGAGGATCATAATGTCCCGTTTCATGCCCTTGGCGTTCTTTGCCGCCGTGAGCAGCTGGGGGAGCATGCTCAGGGCCACATCCTTAAAGGCGGAGGTAGGGCCCCGGAACAGCTCCAGCACCCCGAAATTCCCTACGGAAACCGTGGGAGTCAGAGCTTCGGTTTCAAACTTTCCGGTATAGGCGTTTTTGACCAGGGCGCGCATATCCGGAATGTCCGGAAGGAAGGCGGAGAGGATCTGCTCCGACATGTCCATGGAGCTGCCTTCCAGGCATTTTTGCCAGTCGAACTCAGGCAGGGCATGGGGCATATACAGACCGCCGTCGGGAGCCAGACCTTCCAGCACCGCCTGGGCGCTGTCTACCCGGGGGTGTTCGCTGCGAGTGGAATGATATAACATAACTGCCTCCTGATTTCTCATATAGATTGTTGCTAATTGCACAAAAAGCCGGGGAATCCCGGGGAAACCTTTGCCTTTTGGCGTAGTTGAAATTTGAATGGGTATATGATATACTGTTTTTCGTAAAAAAGCAAGTATTTTCGAGAGGAATACACTGTTTTGCCGCAGCAATGAAAAAAGAGACATTACGGAGGATGTTTGGATGAATATCGGACTGTTGGGCTTCGGCGTGGTGGGCCGCGGCGTGTATGAGATCACCGAAGGCAGAACCGACATGCAGGTCACAAAAGTTCTGTGTCTGGAGGATATCCAATTGCCGGACGCGGAGGCTGTGAAGGACATCAAGGCCATTGTGGAGGATCCTTCCATCCATACCGTAGTGGAGGCCATGGGCGGACTGCATCCTGCTTTCGAGTTCGTCCGGGCGGCGCTCCAGGCCGGCAAGCATGTGGTCACCTCCAATAAGGCGCTGGTATGCGCCTTCTACGATGAGCTGCTTCCTCTGGTCAGGGAAAAGGGCGTTTCCTTCCGGTGCACCGCCGCGGTAGGCGGCGGCATTGGCTGGCTCAGCGAGCTGGAGCGCTCCCGCCGGGTGCAGACCATTACCCAGGTGGGCGGCATTATGAACGGTACCTGCAACTACATCCTGGACAATATGACCACCCAGGGCTTAAGCTATGAGGAGGCGCTGCGGCAGGCCCAGGCTCTGGGCTACGCGGAGGCCAACCCCTCTACCGATGTGGACGGCATCGACACCTGGCATAAGGTGATTTTGTCCTCCAACATCGCCTTCGGCGTATCTCTGGATCCCAAAACCGTGCCGGTGGCGGGCATTCGCAACATCACCGCTCAGGATGTGGAGGCGTTCAAGGCCCATAGACTGGTGTGCAAGCTGATCTCCACCGGCAAGCGGACGGAGGATGGCTACAGCGCCTATGTGCAGCCCACCCTGGTAAAGCAGGGCCAGCCGGAGGCGGCGGTGCCTATGAACTACAACCTGATTACCTTCCTGGGAGATACCTCTGAGCGGATGAGCTTCTTCGGCCAGGGGGCGGGAAGATATCCCACCGCATATAATGTGGTTCAGGACCTGGTGGATGTGCTGTCCGGCAAGGGCTTCTATGCCCCCTACGGCGGCAAGGCGGCGGCGGACAATGGCGAGACCATGCGCTACTATGTCCGGGGCGGCTGGGACGGCGAGGAATCGGAAAACTGGGGCAGCGGCGTGATTACGGAGCCGGTTTCCGTGGACGCCATGCACAGCTGGCTGAAAGACCATCCGGATGGGTTCATCGCGGCCGTTGCGTGCTAATACAATATAATATCATATGATTCAGGAGATCCGCAGGACGGGGAAGGCTCCGCCCTGCGGGATTTTCTACGGATTATAAGAGAGGGACAGAATATGAAAGTTGTGAAATTCGGCGGTTCTTCCATGGCCGATGCCGGGCAGTACCGCAAGGTGCGGGACATTCTCATGGCAGACCCGGAACGCAAGGTGGTGGTGGTTTCCGCCGCCGGCAAGCGCTTCTCCGGGGATCATAAGCTGACGGATCTGCTGTATCTGTGCTATGCCCATATCCAGTATGGCGTGGATTGCAGCGGCCTTTTTGACATGATCGCCTCCCGGTACCTGGACATTCGGGACGAACTTGGTCTGAACCTGATGCTGGAGCCGGAATTTCGGGCGCTGAAGGAGCGGATCGACGCCAAGGAGGTGAGCCAGGAGGAACTGGTCAGCCGGGGCGAGTACTTCTCCGCCAAGCTGATGGCGGAATACCTGGGCTTCCAGTTCGTGGACGCAGCCGACTGGGTCAAATTCAACCTGGACGGCACGGTGAACCAGGAGAAATCCTATGAGGCTCTGCAGCATCATGTGCTGCTGGGCTACGGGGCGGTGATCCCCGGCTTCTACGGGGCCATGCCTGACGGCAGCATCCACACCTTCTCCCGGGGCGGCAGCGACATTACCGGCGCTCTGGCCGCCGCGGCCCTGGACGCGGACGTGTATGAAAACTGGACCGACGTCTCCGGCATCCTTATGGCCGATCCCCGGATCGTGGACGATCCCCAGGCCATCCCCGAGGTGACCTATGACGAATTGCGGGAGCTGAGCTACTCCGGCGCCCAGGTGCTCCACGAGGACTCCATCTTCCCGGTGCGGGAGAAGAATATCCCGGTGAATATCCGCAACACCAACGCCCCGGAGGCGCCCGGCACCATGATCCAGGAAGCCTTTGAGGGAGACAGCGATCCCAAGCGGTTTATCACCGGCATTACCGGAAAGAAGGACTTTTCCATCATCTCCTTAAGCAAGCGGGGAATGAGCAATCAGGTGGGCGTCCTGCGGAAGGTGCTCACGGTGCTGGAGCGCCACGGCATTTCCGTGGACTACGTGCCCAACGGCATTGACAATGTTTCCGTCGTTCTGCCCACCAGCGCCATTGAAAAGGATCTTTACACCATTATGGCGGAGATCCAGAAGGAGTCGGAGCCGGATACCCTGGATGTGCACCACCAGATCGCGGTGGTAGCCGCCGTAGGCCGGAAGATGGCCTTCCGTCCCGGCATTTCCGGTAAGATCTTCGCCGCCCTGGGCGAAAGCGGCATCAACATCCGCATGATCAACCAGGGGCCCGACGAATTGAACATCATCTTCGGCGTGGACAATAAGGATTTCAAAGAAGCCATTCGGGTGCTGTATAACAGCTTTGTTAAGTAACATGGGAGGGGTCAGCATGAAAACCTATACCGTTGCGGTCCTGGGCGCCACCGGCGCTGTGGGCCAGGAAATGATCAAGATTCTGCAGGAGCGGAATTTCCCTGTGGGGAAGCTGGTTCCTTTGGCCTCCGCTCGCAGCGCGGGCAAGACCGTCGCCTTCCGGGGGGAAGAAGTGACCATCCGGGAAGCGAAGGATTCCGCCTTTGAAGGGGTGGACATTGTTCTGGGCGCGGCGGAGAATGACATCGCCAAAAAATTTGCTCCCGCCATTGTGAAGGCCGGGGCGGTGTTCGTGGACAATTCCTCCGCCTTCCGCTTAGACCCGGAGGTGCCGCTGATCGTGCCGGAGGTAAATCCGGAGGACGTGAAGAACCATAAGGGCATCATCTCCAATCCCAACTGCTCCACCATCATCACCGTCACTGCGGTAAACGCTCTGAACAGCCTGTCTCCCATCCGTACCATGACCGCCTCCACCTATCAGGCGGTCTCCGGCGCGGGCGCGGGCGGCCCCATTGAGCTGATGAACGAGGTGGAGGCCCTGCGGGCGGGGAAAACCTACGAGCCTCAGGTATTCTCCCACCAGATCGCCTACAACCTGATCCCCCAGATCGGGGGCGAGCAGTTCGAGGGCTACACCAGCGAGGAAATGAAAATGCAGAACGAGGGCCGGAAGATCATGCACCTTCCGGAGCTGAAGGTCAGCTGCACCTGCGTCCGGGTGCCGGTGGTTCGCAGCCACTCCATTTCCGTGTCCTGCCACTTTGACCGGAAGGTGACCGTGGAGGAGGCCCGGGAGGTCATTGCCAAGGCCCCGGGATGCAAGCTGGTGGACGACCTGAAGAACAAGCGCTACCCCATGCCTTTGGAGACCTCCGATCAGGACATCGTGTTCGTAGGCCGGATCCGTCCCGACCTGACCGACGAGAACGGCCTGTGCCTGTGGTGCTGCGGCGACCAGGTCCGCAAGGGCGCAGCCACCAACGCCATCCAGATCGCGGAATTGCTGGTGAAGTAAAACACGACCCTATAATATATAGTACCCGCCGGAATTCCGGCGGGTACTATTATTAAAGTAAGTTTCCGCGTAGAAGTTTAGAAACACGCACCGCACCAAAGCCTCCGAAGCAGGAGTGTTTCTTATATATGTATACTCTTGTACCATATGCCTTCGTGAAAGAAAAGAAACGGCAGGTATAATTTCCCGGCGCTTCGCCCATACTTTCCCCAAAGGAGGAATGGACAATGAAACTGCGGGATGTCATGACCAATCCGGTGATCCGCATTCATCCGGAGGAATCGGTGGCGGTGGCGGCAAGAACCCTGGAGCGGTACAATATCGGCGCCCTTCCGGTGTGCGGCCACGACGGGAAGATGTGCGGCCTGCTTACAGACCGGGATATCGTTACCCGGTGCCTGGCGGCGGGAAGATCTCCGTCTACTACCAAGGTGGCGGATGTGATGACTTCCAAGGTAATCGCCGCCCGGCCGGATATGGATACCAATCTGGCGGCCAGCTTAATGGGCAGAGAGCAAATCCGCCGCCTTCCGGTGATGGAGAACGGGAAGCTGTGCGGCATGGTCAGCCTGGGAGATCTGGCGGTGCAGGATGAAACCAGCATAGAGGCAGGGGACGCCCTGACGGAAATCAGCAGCAACCTGTCAAGCCGTGGATAGGATTTGTCCTCCGTTGGAGGACAGATGCGTGCCGTCAAAATCCACAAAATTACTGGAAAAATTTTGTAGAAAACGCTTGACAAAGAGAAACTGCTGTGCTAATATATGCAAGCTGTCCCCCGAGGGCAGCAAAAAAATGCCTGAAGGAACGGGAATTTGAAAAGAAAAAGTTCTTGACAAATGGAGTTCTGAGAGGTATAATAAAAAAGTTACGTGATGAAAAGTGAAAGCTTGGAGCGCAACAAACATCTTAAAGAAATTTGAAAAAGATAAGAAAAAATGCTTGACAAATTCGACAAGATGTGATAACATATTAAAGTTCGCTACGAACGAAAAATAAGTTCAAAAGTGAGCGAGTTGTACCTTGTAAATTGAATAACGTAAAGACGAAATGAACACCTTGAACAAATAATGGATTTTGTTTAAGCGTAAGCG
>CALWXR010000037.1 GCA_944385535.1 uncultured Oscillospiraceae bacterium | reverse complement strand
AGCTTAGGCAACGAGTTGTCCCGGCTCGTAGCTGGCTACCACACATCCGGGGCAAATATATAGTAACAGGAGGAATACCCATGACCATCCGAGAGATGCTGGGTCAGAGACTGGCGTTTGGCTTCCAGGGCACACAGCTGTCCCAGGATTTTATCGCTTTCATGAAAGAGTACAAAATCGGCAATGTGATTCTGTTCCAGCGGAATTTGGAAAGTGAGGAGCAGACCAGACAGCTGTGCGCCCAGATTCAGCAGCTGGTTCTGGAAAATACCGGATACCCTGCCTTTATCATCATCGATCAGGAGGGGGGCATGGTCTCCCGGATTCCGGAAGAGACGGTAAACGTGCCCTGCGCCATGGCGTTGGCGGCGGGAGGCGGACCGGAGAACGCCGAAAAGGCCTCCCGGATCACCATCCGCCAGCTGCGGGGATTGGGTGTTAACTTTAACTTGGCCCCTGTTCTGGATGTGAACAACAATCCCCGAAATCCGGTGATCGGCATTCGCAGCTTCGGAGACTGTCCGGAGGCGGTGGCGGAATACGGCGCGGCGTCTGTCCGGCCCTATGCAAGCAGCGGCGTGCTTTGCTGCGGCAAGCACTTTCCCGGCCACGGAGACACGGCGGTGGACAGCCACCTGGGTCTGCCCCGGGTGGACAAGACCCTGGAGCAGTTGGAGCAGACGGAACTGATCCCCTTCCGCCGGTGCATCCGGGAAGGGATCCCCGCCATAATGATCAGCCATGTGCTGTTTCCGGCGCTGGAACCCGACGGGCTGCCCAGCACCATGTCCCGCCGGGTGGTTACCGGGCTATTAAAAGAAAAGCTGGGATTTCAGGGCCTGATTATTACCGACTGCATGGAAATGGGGGCCATCCGGGATACTTACGGTACGCCGGAGGGTACCTTGGCGGCGCTCCGGGCCGGTGTGGATCTGGCGGAGATCTCCAATACTCTGGAATTGCAGAAGGAAGCGGCCAGACTGGTAAACCAGGCGGCGGAGCAGGGGATGCTGGATCTGGAGGAAGTCCGCGCGTCCGCGGAGAAGATCCTGGCATATAAGAGGACGTTGTTTTCCGCGCCGGAACCGGCTCTGTGCGGTCGGGAAGAGGATCGGGCCGCCGTCCTGGATATGGCAAAGGGGGCGATTACCTGTGTTGCCGGTAAGGCGCCTTTGGCGGACGAGAATACCTTCTTCTGCGGCTGCGCCGACTACCGAGTATCCGGCGCGGGCAATGAAAAGGGAAACAACGCCGCCTTCCCCCAATATATGGCCAGGGCCTTCGGGGCAACCGGGGTCATTACCTCCAAGGACCCGGGGGAGGAAGAAATCTGGATGGTGGTAAAGCAGGCGGAGAATTTCCCCTCCATCGTGCTGTCCACGTGCAACGGCCACCTGTTCCGGGGTCAGCTGGCCCTTGCCCGGGCCCTGATCCAAACCGGAAAGCTGGTAACGGTGGTGGCCCTGCGCAACCCCTACGATCTGGCCGATTTGCCGGCGTGTGCGTGCAAAATCGCCGCCTACGACTACACCCTGACCAGCCTGCAAGCTCTGGAAGAAGCGCTTCGGGGCGGAGAAATGACCGGCAAGTGTCCAGTGAAGCTGTGAGGTTGCCTTATGCGGATCATGGGAATTGACGGCGGCGGCACCCACACCCGGGTAGAGCTGCGGGATGAACACAACCAGATGCTTTTTCGCAAGGAATTCGGCGCTTTTAACGTAAACGCCATCGGCGAAGATGCTTTCCGTGAGCTGCTGCGTCAGGTATTCGCCCACTGCGGCGTGGGAGACGTGTCCCGGCTTTGCGCCGGTGGGGCGGGGGCTTCCAATCCGGAAATGGGGCGGATTCTGGGCGAGGAACTGGACATGGCGGGGTTTTCGGGGATCTGGAAGCTGTGCGGGGATCAGGAGATTGCCCTTCGGGGAGCCATGGAGGGCCCGGGGGCGGCGGTGATCGCCGGTACCGGCTCCATTTGCTTCGGGAAAAACGCCGCCGGGGAGACGGCCCGCAGCGGCGGCTACGGCCATCTCATTGACGACGGCGGCAGCGGCTACGCCCTGGGAAGGGATGTACTGGCCGGGGCAGTCCGTCAGGCGGACGGACGAAGGGAAGGCTGGGCGCTGCTTCAGCGTGTGTATGAAAAGCTGAAAGCCAGCCGGCCGGAGGATATTGTTTCTTTCGTCTATCATCCGGACACCCGGAAATCAGACGTTGCCGCCTTTTCCTTCATCGCTTTGGAGCTGGCGGAGGCGGGAGATCCGGAGGCGGAAGAGATCCTCAGACGGGGAGCGGAAGAGCTTGCCCAAATGGTGGAAGCGGTACAGCGCTGCCTGGGGCTGGAAGGCTGCGGCATTGCCCTGCTGGGGGGATTGCTCAGCCAGGACAATGTCTACCGGAAGATGGTCTGCGACCGGCTGAAGATGCTGGGGACGCCCATCTACCCTGCCCATGACGCCCTGTGGGGAGCGGCCCAGATGGCTTGGGAAATGGGATAGCAGAAAAAACACCTCGGCGGTATTCAAGGAGTACCGGGCAAGGAAAAAGGCGCAGGCCGCCGCCGTACCCGCACTGTAAAACAGAATAACCAACAACCAAGAGGGATTTTCCGGGTTACGGGAAATCCCTCTTTTGCGCCCGGAGAAAGACGCCGCCTATGGCAAAACAGAACGGGGCACCCGCTGTACTCCGTACCCCCGATAGTATCATCACAACACAGAGGAACGGACAGACCATTGTTGCGGAGCTGTTTTTTAATCACAGCGGCACAGAAACATTCCGCGACAAGCTGCTCAGACTGGTACTTGCCGACAGTTCGCGTTTATCCCCGTCTGACGGTCAAGAGCCGGAGAAAACACCCCAAAAATGCCCCTACCCAGTAACAGGGGCCCAGAAAGGAGCTTGTATGAGAACAGGGCTTACCAAGCAGGAAAAGACCACCGATATTTGGTTTGACGAGAAAGACCCCCTTATCCATATCCGCACCCACAACACCGCCTTGAAAAAGCGTCTGCTTGCATACAGCCGCCGCTATCCGGCAATCTGCCAGCAGACCGACGAAGACCCGGAAACGGGCTGCATGGAGTTTGACGTTGAGAAAGGCCGCTTGTCTTTCCGTCTGACCGCCTTTTACAGCGAGGAACGCCGCCGAGCCGCCAGCGAAGCGGCGAAAGCTGTTGCGAGCAATCTTACGCGAAGTATGGTATAATTTTTTTGAAAAAGTTTTGGATTTGATGTAGTATTCGCCGCGAAAACCGTAGTATATAAGTGAAGCCGGAAAGGAGGCGGTGAGATGATAGATGATGAAAAAATCATAGACCTGTTTTTTGCGCGTGACCAGCAAGGCATACGGGAGCTGGACATTAAATACGGAAAAATCTGCCACAATCTCTCGTATAACATCGTGAACAACAGGCAGGACGCGGAGGAATGTGTCAATGACGCTTACTTAGGAGCATGGAACGCCATTCCCCCGGTACGGCCTAACCCGTTGCTCAGCTACATCGTGAAAATCGTTCGGAACATTTCACTCAAAATCTATTGGAGAAAGGAAGCAGCCAAACGAAGCGGACACTATACGATTGCCTTAGAGGAAATCGAGGGCTGTATCGCAGACCAGAAAACCGTGGAAGATGAAATCGAAGCCAGAGAGTTAGCCCGTATCATTGGGGAATTTTTGGACACGCTGACCCTCGAAAACCGCGTTATCTTCATGTGCCGCTATTGGTTTGCCGACAGCTATAAGGACATAGCCGAGTTTATGGGGCTTTCGGAGAAAAACATCTCCGTCCGGCTGACCCGTATCCGCGAGAAAATGAAGCAATATTTGATAGAAAGAGAGGTGTTCGTATGAACGCGAAAAAGTTTTCCGACGCTATGAGCGAGCTTGACAGCAAGTACATTGACGAAGCCATCAACTATAAAAAGAAAGCGAAAAAGCCCCGCTGGATTAAGTGGGGAGCTATGGCAGCTTGCTTGTGCCTTATTGTAGTTGCCATAATAACCGTACCCTCTATGCTCAATCCAGGAGGAAATGACAACGAGATACCCGGTGGAATAGCAGGTGGTGACCAGGATATTTCGGAAAATGCTTTGCAATTTCCGGATGATATTAAGACAATAGAAGTCACCTATTTGGTATATTCATCCGAAATATCACGGGAATTAAGTCAAGATGAAATTATAGCTGTTACAGAATGGGCAACTTCTCTTGAATGGGAACAAACGCCTCTTAATGAAACAGAAACACCAAGCAATTATGCCGGTGGTATACAGTGGGATTTCAATGTAAACAATGGTAAACTTACTTTTTCCTATGTGGATTATGGAGCAAGTGCAATCTTCATTGATAATGAATGGTATGCCGTGAAAAATCCGTCATATCCCCCAATTGAAGTAAATTGAAGTTAACAACTACCTTTGAGGGCAGCCGAGAAATCGACTGCCCTTTTTCCATGCCTACGAGCAGAAAGGAGCGACCACCCATGACAAAACCAAGAGAGAAAACCGCAAGGAATTGACCGGATATTGCGCTGAAAGCCGACCAGCCGAAGCAGACGCAGGCCCGCGCCAAGCGGCACAAACATTAGAGATAAAAAGAAAGGACGGACAAGCCGCTCTGCTTGTCCGTCCTATGTAGTGTCCGATGAATTGCCCTTTGAAAGGTAAGCTTCACATGGATTTCTTGTTTTTTACAGTTACAATCACAACCGTAATCAACAAAAGCGGTATCCAAATAAAAAGGCCATAGACTGCGCCGATACCGTAATTGATGTAACTGCCATTGTTGTAGTAGATGATTGCCCATATTAAATCAACAATCACTTCGGCAATCAGTAAACCAATGAGCATGGTTTTGATGCCTTGCTTACTACGGTTCGTCCGCAAAGAAAGGCAAATGCCCGTATAAACAATAACACAAATCAGCCAAAAAAGCAGCCATAACTCGGCGCCATGAACTTGGCCCAAAGAATATATTGCGGTTATCATAAAAAGCACCTCACCAAGCTCAGCGGTTGATGGAGGCGGCCATTCTTCGGTAGGTGTGGCGGACGCCCCGAACGGCGATGGAGTAGGCCTGGATGTTTTCCGGCAGAGCGATGCCGCCGTAGCCGGTGTCTCCCAGGTGGTGGATGTCCGTACCGGCCATTTTACACATCAGGGCGATTTGCCGGATGGTGGCGGTATCCGCCCCTTCCTGGGAGGTGCCGATGGCGGTGATGGTGAGAAGATTCAGGCTGTGGGCGTAGGCGATCAGCTCCCTGGCGTATTCCAGGGTGATCCCGGGAACCGTGCCCGGGGCGGGGAGCAGGATGATGTCCGCACCGGCGGTTTTGAATTCCAGAATATCTTCCTTGGTCAGGATCTTTTCGCCACCTTCGGAGAGGACCCCGGCGGCGTGCATTTTTCCCGCCGCCAGGATCAGCCGGTCACCCAGCTCCCGGCGGTACGCTGCCAGGGTTTCCACGATCTGCTGATTGGTCACGCCAATGCCGGGATTGCCGGTGAGCAGGATCATGTCCACCCCCATATCCGCTGCCTTCCGGGCGTTGTCCAGGGTGGCTTTTCGCCCGTCGGTCATGGCCCACATGGTATCCTGGGAATCCTGGGAGCTTTGAAGCACCGGCTCTAAGTTGATGCCGATGGGGCGGCCGGTGAGGGCTTTCAGCTTGCGGATCACATCCTCCGGGGCGGTCTGGGGCAGGCCCCGGATCACCGGCTGCTGTACGTCAAACATGTTCAGAAGCAGTATGTCCGCGCCCATGGCGGCGGCAAATTCTGCGTTGGTGATATCCCCCAGCATGGGCATCAGGGCCCCGATGGTTTCACAGGCGATGGTTCGGCCTTCGGAACCGGCAATGGCGGCCAGCAGCTCCCGCTTGCCCATGGAAGCGAAATCCGAGGCCCGACAGTCTAATAATCGTTTCATAGGAAAACCTCCTTTGCGTCAGTATACCACAAACCAAAGGGAGGAAGCAATGGGGTTTGGAAAAGAAAGGGCGGATGGGAGAATTTGGAAAGAAAAAGCGGGCCGGAAAACAGCCAACGTGGGCCATTTCCAGCCCGCATGCCTTTGTAACGGCTGCGGAAGCAATATGGGAGCGGGGGTGTTTATTATTTTCCCAGCTTCCGGTTCTTTTCATAGGCGGCAATCACGCAGTCCATGGCGGCGCTGCGGAAGCCCTTTTCTTCCAGTACCCGGATGCCGGCAATGGTGCTGCCTCCGGGGGAACACACCGCGTCCTTCAAAGCGCCGGGGTGGGTTCCGGCAGACAGCAGCATTTCCGCCGCCCCTGCCATGGTCATGGCGGCGTACTCCATAGCCTTGGCCCGGGGCAGGCCGCAGGACACGGCCCCGTCTGCCAGGGCCTCCGCCAGTATGTACATGTAAGCAGGGCCGCTGCCGGACAGGGCGCTGGCGGCGTCCATCAGGCGCTCTTCCAAAGGATCCAGCAAGCCGCAGTGCTCCATATCCTGAAGCCAATCCTCCAAAACCGGATCCTCTACCAAAGCGTTTCGGCAGTAGGGGAGAACCCCCTTGCCCAGGGCGGTGGGGGTGTTGGGCATGATCCGGATGATGGGAAGATCGCACCCGGCCATGGCCTGGATCCGGGAGATCTCCAGCCCGGCCGCCATAGTGATGAGCACCGGGCGGCGTTTTTCCAGGATATCCCCCAAGGGGGCGAGCAGATCCCCCATCATATGGGGCTTGACTGCCAGAAAGATTCGGTCGCACTGCTGAGCGATGGCCGGATTGGTACTGTATCCAAGGCCCAACTCTTCGGCAAGGGAGCGGGCCTTGCCGGAACGGTCGGAGATAAGAATATCCTTGGTTTTGCCGCTGAGGGCTTTGGCAATGGCCCCGCCCATGTTGCCGCAGCCTAAGAATCCGTATTTCATTGGCGGCCCTCCCTTTATCGGATGTGACCGTTGCCGTGGATGATATATTTGTAGGTGGTCAGCTCCCGCAGGCCCATGGGGCCCCGGGCGTGAAGCTTCTGGGTGGAGATGCCCATTTCACAGCCCAGGCCGAACTCGCCCCCGTCGGTGAACCGGGTGGAGGCGTTGACATACACCGCCGCGCTGTCCACCTGGGCGGTAAAGAGGGCTTCCGCCTGTTTATCCCGGGTGACGATTGCCTCGCTGTGGCCGGTGGAATGGGCGGTGATGTGGGCCACCGCTTCCTCTACCCCCGCTACGCATTTTACCGCCAGAATGTAGTCCAGGAATTCTGTGTCAAAATCCTGGGCCTTTGCCGGTGTGCCGGGAATGATGCCGGCGGCGGTTTCATCCAGGCGAAGCTCCACCGGCTGGGAACGCTGCTTGACCAGCCTGTCATAGACCATGGGCAAGAATTCCGGTGCAATGGCCTTGTCCACCAGAAGCACCTCGGCGGCGTTGCACACGCTGGGGCGGCTGGTCTTGGCGTTTTCGATGATGGTCAGAGCCATGTCCAGATCCGCGGTTTTTTCCACATATACGTGGCAGATGCCGGTGCCCGTGGCGATGCAGGGCACTGTGGCGGTTTTCATACAGGTTTTGATCAGACCCGCGCCGCCCCGGGGGATCAGCAGGTCGATATAGCCGTTGGCGGTCATCAACGCGGTGGCCATGGAGCGGGAGGTGTCCTGAACCAGATTGACCGCGTCCTGGGTGACGCCTACGGCTTTCAGGCCGGAACGGAGGGCGGTGACAATGGCGTTGGCGCTGCGGAAGGCGTCCTTGCCGCTGCGCAGGACGCACACATTGCCGCTTTTTAAGGTCAGAGCGGCGGCGTCGCTGGTGACGTTGGGGCGGCTTTCGTAGATGATGGCAATGACCCCCATGGGGACGGCTACTTTGTCGATCACCAGACCGTCGGGCCGGGTGTGGGATTCCAAAACCCCCGCCTCCGGATCCGGCAGCGCGGCTACCTCCCGGATGCCCTGGGCCATGGCGGCGATCCGCTGTTCATTCAGCCGAAGCCGGTCCAGCATCACCGGGGAAATATGATCCTTCGCGCCTTCCAGATCCAGTTCGTTGGCGGCAAGAATGGCCTCCTGAGAATCCAACAGGGCCTGGGCCATGGCGTTCAGAGCGGCGTCCTTTTCTTGAGAGGTCAGGTTGGCGACTTGCGCTTTGGCTTTTCTCGCGTTTTCCAGCATGGTGATCATTGGGGTTCCTCCTTGCAGGTAAATGTAGTGCCCACGCCTTTTCCTTCCAGAATGGCGTAGAGATTTTCCGGGTTCCGGCCGTTGGCGATGACCATGTCGCAGCCGCAGCTCAGGCAGATCTCCGCCGCGTGAAGCTTGGTGACCATGCCGCCGGTGCCCTGGCCGGAGGCGCTCACCCCCGCCAGATTGCGGATCTCATCGTCGATTTTTGTGACCCTGTCCAGCAGCACCGCCTCCGGGTGAGTGTGGGGATCGGCGGTGAACAGGCCGTCGATGTCCGACAGCAGGATCAGCAGATCCGCCTGGATGTGCTTGGCCACCACCGCCGCCAGGGTATCGTTGTCTCCGATGCCCAGCTCTTCTGTGGCCACGGTGTCATTTTCGTTGATAATGGGCAGGGCCTGAAGCTCCAGCAGCCGCCTGAGGGTGTTGATGAAATTCTCCCGGCGGCGTTTTTCCTCGGTGTCCTCCCGGGTAATCAGCAGCTGGGCCACGGTATGGTGGTATTCCCCGAACAGCTTGTCATAGGTATACATCAGCTCGCACTGGCCGATGGCGGCGGCCGCCTGCTTGGAGGGGATGTCCTTGGGACGGCCGGGAAGCCCCAGCTTGCCCACCCCCATGCCGATGGCCCCGGAGGACACCAGGATTACCTGATGCCCCGCGTTTTTGATGTCGCTGAGTATCTTACACAGGCTCTCCACCCGGCGGATATGCAGATGCCCGGTGGGATGGGCCAGGGTGGATGTGCCGATCTTGACCACGATGCGCATGGGAAACCCTCCTGCTCCAAACAGAAATTTCCATCATTGTATCACTTTAGCGAAATAAAGTAAAGAGAAAAGGCAAAAAAAGAAGCCGCGGATAGCGGCTGCTAATAATGCATTATCCAATATTCACAATTTCTATCTTGTATTCATCACTATATCGCGGTAAAATATTTGTTAAGTGGAATTATGAACTACTGGCAAGAATTGTGAGGTATCTATGATTCGGTTATTTTACGCGACAAGCAATCCCAATAAAATACACAATATGATTTATCGCCTAAGGGATTACCCTATTCAGATTGTTACACCAAAGGAATTAAATGTTCACTGAGAAATTGAGGAAAACGGGAAATCTGCCGTTGAAAACGCGTTGCTGAAAGCGACGGGATACTACGAATTCTTGAATATGCCCACCGTTGCGGGGGATTCGGGAATGTACATAGACGGCCTCCCTTCTGACAAGCAGCCCGGTTTATATGTCAGAAGAGTGGATGGACAGGTTCTGACAGACGACGAAATGATAGAGTATTATTCGAATCCGGCCAAATCTGTAAAAAGAGATTGCTATATTCGTTACTTCACAGGAATTGCCCTGATTACCAAGCAAGGAACTTTCACAAAAGAATTATATGATACCCCGCTCAAACTATCTCCTATTCCGAACAAGAATAGAAAACATAACGGCAATCCCCTGGATGTGATTTCCCTTCTGGTTGATGGGAGATATTTTAATGATTTGACCGATGAAGAAAGAGTTTCCCAAGACCGGAAAGGGGAACAGGAATTTACAGATTTTATTATCAATCACTTGCTAATGTGGGATGAATAACACAAAACAGCTTGAAAGCCAGGGCTTTTGCTTTTTGCGAACAGGGAGCGCAAAAAGCAGTCTGCAAACATCTGTCGGAAAGTCCCAAAGGGGATGTTCCAAAGCCGGAGAGGCCGCCATCGGCGGCCTCTCCATTAGCTTATTCTACGCACACAAGGCCGCCGTCCTTTACGGTGACGGTCATGCCTTCTTTTACGTATTCCAGGAATTCATCTCCCAGATTGTCTACCACCGGCATGCTCACCCCCTCCAGCCACACGGAGGCCAGGATGGAGCCGGCGGCGGCCAGGGAGTCGATGGGCTTGCTGAACAGCATGCATGCAGGCTGCCGCTCCATGGCGCAGGCGCAGTAGAGCACCAGGCCGCCGGTGGTGGAGCCGATGGTCTGAGGCAGGCACAGGGCCTTGCCCAGCATTTCCTTGCCGTACAGATCCGGGTTGTTCTGGTCGCCGCAGGTGGCCTTCTTGTCGCCGAACTGAAGCGCCTTCTGGAAGGAGGCCAGGGTGTTCAGTCCCCCGTGGGAGACCAGAGCGGGCGCGGTGACCGTGCCGGGGGCCACCACTCTTCCTTGAAACTGTCTCATATCACTTGCCTCCTTTGGTGATCTTCGCCAGGATCTCCTCTTCGGTATAGTACCGGGCGGTGGTGTAGGTGCGCAGCTTGTTGGAGCAGGTGATTACCCGCATCTTGGCGCACAGGGGGTTATTCATGTACATCAGCGGGCAGATGTAGGACAGAACCACGCCGGCGGCCTTGAGGCGAGGGGCGTAGGGGGTCTTTTCAAATTCCTTCAGTACAGCGGGCGCGGTGGTGAACACCGTGGGAATGGAGACCTTTTTGCTGCCGCTGGCCTTCAACCCCTCTTCCACCCGCTGCGTCCAGGAGATCAGCTGCTCCATAGACAGGTGGGGACAGCCGATGAAGCAGAGCTTGGGATCGGCGTCGGGATTTTTCCACATGACCGGGTAGCTTTTTTGCACCCGTTCCAGCTCCGCGTCGTCAATGACGTATTCTTTGGCTCCTTCGGCGATCAGGGACCGGCCCTGCTCCTTGGCTTCCGGGGTGAGATTTTCCACATGGTACAAGCCCACCGCGCCGTTGGAGGCGGTGGCGGCGCCGAAGTCTTTCAGGTAGGCGCAGACTTCGTCAGTCAAGTCCGTGCCCAGCCAAGGCTCCATGCCGGTGATGTAGGGCACGTCCTCCATCACCTTCATGCCGATGGCGGAGCCCAGCAGCTGGGCTTCCGGTTTTTTCTTGCACTGAACCTTCACCACCCAGGCCGCCTTCCGGCCTTCGTCAGTGAGCAGGCCGAAGTGGGGCACGTATCCGGCGATGGAGCCCATAATGTCCATAATGCCGGAGTTGCGGTTGCACCGGGCTCCCAGCACGGAATTGGCGTACACCACCGCCGAGGACTCGGCCCAGCTGAGGATCTCCCCCTTGCCGGGCTTGTTGCCCACCTGGTCAAAGTAGCAGGCGCAGGTGAAGGCGTCCTCGTTCATCAGGCCCAGTTTTTCCAGCTGCTGTTCGTAGCTGCCCTGGGTGGAATACATGAACTTGTTGAATACCAGATCCTGAAGGAAGTTGGAGGGGACGTTTTTATCCAGAGGCCGGGGGTCTACGGAGAATTTCTGCCGGGACAGGGTGCCCGCGTCGATGAGCTGCTGCATCAGGTCGAATACCGGGGTCATCATCTTCAGGCCGAAGGAGGTGACCAGGTGGTTGTATTGAGAAGTCACCGGCACCAGCTTGTCCGCGCCGAAGGTTTCCCCGTACATGACCAGGGTTTTCATCACCTTGGCCATGGTCTCGCCCTGGGCGCCCTCCAGCATGGCCTGCTGTTCAGGGGTCAATATCATAGTTGTTCACTCCTTATTTTGTCAATGGCCGGGTTACAGCTTCATGCACACGTCCCAGGCCCGCCAGATCACCGTGCGCAGGTTGCCTACCTTGTAGGCGTCGCCGATCAGGTGGACGTTTTTGCCCTTCTGCACCAGAGGGGCGCTCTTGTAGCCGGTGGACAGGATCACGGAATCGGCGCTTAGCTTAAACTGCTTGCCGTCCTTGCCGGATACCAGTACTCCGTCATCCAGCACTTCGCACAATGTGGTTTCCAGATGAACAGGCACCTGGTTGGCGGCGAAGAAGTCCCGCAGATAGCTGGAATTGGCCAGGCACACGCCCTTCATGGCGATCAGATCGTCCTTCATCTCCACAATGGTGGGGCGCTTGCCCTGAAGGTACAGCTCGTAGGCGATCTCACAGCCGGTCAGGCCGCCGCCTACCACCACCACATGTTCCCCCGCTTCTTTGCGGCCCCGAAGGAAGTCGATGGCCTGAATGCCTTTATCGATGCCGGGCACGGGCAGCCGGTTGGCGGTGCTGCCGGTGGCAATGATCACTTCGTCCGCGTCCAGGGCGGAGACGTCAGTGACAGGGGTGTTCAGCTTTACGTCGATGGGGTATTTGCCCAGCTCCCGGATGTACCAGGCGATGAGATCCCGATCCTTTTCCTTGAAGGAAGGCGCGGCCGCGGCGATGAACACGCCGCCCAGTTCTCCGCTCTTTTCATACAGGGTGACCTGGTGGCCCCGCTTGCTCAGCACCAGGGCCGCTTCCATGCCGCCGATGCCGCCGCCCACCACGGCGATGCGCTTTTTCTTCTTCGCGGGGGTGATGTGGTACTTTCTTGACTGCATGGTCTCTGGGTTGATGGCGCACCGGGCCAGGCCCATGGAGTCGGACAGATCCTGGTGGTTGGCGTGGCCCTTGTAATGGGAGAAGTTAAAGCAGCCGTTGTGGCAGCAGATGCAGGGACGGATGTCCTCCAGCCGGTCCTCCAGCAGCTTGGTGATCCACTGTCCGTCCGCCAGGAACTGCCGGGCTACGCCCATGGCGTCAATGCGGCCCTGGGCAATGGCCTGGGCGCCTGCCTCCGGCTCCATCCGTCCGGCGCAGACCACGGGAATATCCACAAACTGCTTGATGTGCGCCACATCCTCCAGATTGCAGTTCTGGGGCATGTACATAGGCGGGTGAGACCAGTACCAGGAGTCGTAGGTGCCGTTGTCGGCGTTGAGCATGTCATAGCCCGCGTCCTGAAGGTACTTGGCGGCCTTTTCCGACTCCGCCATGCTCCGGCCCACCTCCGTGTAGGTTTCCCCGGGAACTGCACCCACACCGAAGTCCTTGACCTTGGACTCTACGCTGTAGCGCAGGGAGACGGGGAAATCCTGACCGCAGGCCTTCTTAATGGCCTGTACCACCTCCACCGGGAACCGGTAGCGGTTTTCGAAGGAGCCGCCGTACTGGTCGGTACGCTTGTTGGTCCACTCCATGGTGAACTGATCCAGAAGGTAGCCTTCGTGAACCGCGTGGATCTCCACGCCGTCCACCCCCGCGTCCTTACACAGTTTCGCGGTTTTGGCAAAGGCTTCAATGATTTCTTGAATCTGCTCCACGGTCATTTCCGGGGTGGTGATCTCCGGATCCCACCGGGCGGGCAGAGGGGAGGGGCTGGCCAGCTCGTGGCTGGTATTGATTACCGGGCTGACCAGGGCTCTGAGCACCTTATTCTTGTGCATTTTGGCAAAGTCGTCGGGGATCGCCCAGCTGCGGCCCATACCGGCGGTCAGCTGAATGAACAGCTTGGCTCCGGTTTGATGGATCTGCTCCATAAAGACCTTCAGCTCGTCGAACATTTTCGGGTTCTGCCACAGCCAACGGCCCCAGATGGTGTCCCGCAGGGGGGCGATGCCGGGGATAATCAGTCCCACGTTTTCATTGGCCCGTTCCAGGAAGAATTTGGCCGCCTCCTTGTCAAAGTGACAGCCGGTGAGCTCCATCCAGCCGAACAGGGAGGTGCCGCCCATGGGACACAGGACGATGCGGTTTTTGATCTCCACATTGCCGATGCGCCAGGGGGTAAACAGGGCTTCGTATTTGGAATCCATGTCCAAGATCACTCCTTTTTTGATAGGATTATACAGTATCAGTATAAACCTACCGACAGAAGCTGTCAAGGATGTTGACAGTTTCAATAAAAGGGAAGAGGACGCCGAAGCGTCCTCTAGTGTCAAAAAAGCTTCTGGCGCTTACAGCGCCCAAGGCCCCCTTGTGTAAAGGGGGGTGTCACAAATCTTTGATTTGTGACTGGGGGATTGTGCGGCAGGCACTGCGAATTCGCCAGCACTTGGGCGAAAAGGTATTGTTTTGCCGCGGCAATCCCTCCGTCACGGCTGACGCCGCGCCACCTCCCTTTACACAAGGGAGGCTTTGGCGGGGCGCTCGTCTTACTGCTACGTTAATACTGCTTTTTTCTACACTGAGAGGACGCCGAAGGGTCCTCTTTACTCTTTGATGCCAAACAAAGGGCGGGCGACCCGCTTATATAGAAGCAGGGTCAGAACGGAGACCACCGTGCCCTTCACCAGGTTCAGGGGCGCTACGCAGAGGATGACGAAGGTGGTAACATCGTGAATACCGGCGTGGATCTGGGTACCGGCGGCGATGATGGCGTCTAGGGGCATGCCGTACAGCTCGGCGAACTTAGGCAGCAGATACACCGCGTTGAAGGCGGTGCCTAAGACCGTCATGGACAGGGTGCCGATAACAAGGCCGATGACCGCGCTGTGCTTGCTTTTATGGACATGATACCAGATGGTGGCGGGCAGTACAAAGGAGCATCCCACCACAAAGTTGGCCAAGTCCCCCACAAAGGCGGTGGAGGTGCCCTTCATGAGCAGCTTCAGCAGGATCTTCACGCCCTCGCAGGCCACCGTGGCGCTGGGCCCCAGGTAGAAGCCGCACAGGAGCACCGGCAGCTCGGAGAAGTCCAGCTTATAAAAGCCCGGGGCCATAAACAGCAGGGGGAAGTCCAGCATGTGGAGCACCGCGGCCACCGCGGAGCAGATGCCGATGATGCACACCCGCCGGGCGGGAGTGACTCGGCGCTTGGCCGGGAGGAACCGCTCTGCCAGCCGGGCCAGCACCGCAAGAGCGGCAACGATCAGGATGCACATGAGTACGAAGGTCAGGTTGTCTTTGATTTGCTGAAAAAGAGCTGCCATGGAAAATCACCTCAGTCAAGAATTCCTGAATAATGGTGCTTCAAGCGGTGGATGATGTGTTCGCCCCGGAGGGGAAGGAAGCTTTACCCCAAAAAAACGCCCTGGGCATAAAGATACCCAGGGCGTAAAAATTGCGCATAAACCTTCCTTATGCGTACCTTCTTCCATCCAGACTATACTGTCGGTCCCGGAATCGCACCGGGTCGGC
Source organism: uncultured Oscillospiraceae bacterium (assembly GCA_944385535.1). GTDB lineage: Bacteria > Bacillota > Clostridia > Oscillospirales > Oscillospiraceae > Faecousia. Next base: position 14,045 of record CALWXR010000037.1, on the reverse strand, counting down.
GCCTTGCGGCGTTCGCGGACTATACCGCCGGTGGGGAATTTCGCCCCGCCCTGAAGATACTATTCAGCTTACCTACAGCTTACCACGGCCAACCCTTCTTGTCAAGAGGAACCGGTTGTGGTAAAATGAGGATGGATAAAATGCCTCAGGACGCGGCTTCTGTGGCGGTGGTTCCGGCGGTGGTGCTGGGGACGGTGCCGGATGTGACGCTGGGGGTGGTCTCCCCGGCGGAGGGCATTTTGAAGGGGCGGATCTGACCCTTGGCGGAGGTGTCGGTCACGTCCCCGCCGATGATCTGGTTTTTATACACCAAAAGGGTGGCGTACACCGGCTCCGTGGCCCCGGGGTAGTTGTTGATCTGATAGACGTAGCGCATGACCTTTTTTCCGGCATATTGGCTCAGGTCGTAACCCTGGCTCTTTTGCAGGGCGTTGTACCGGTCAAAGACCTGACTGGTCTCCTCCGGGATCTTGACCTGGCTGGATTCTTTGGGAGAGGTGGTCACATCCCAGCCAAGATCCGTTAAAAACTTTACCCGCCCGTCGTTGCTGCTGACGGCCGGAGCGGCGGTCTGGGCGGAGTTATCTCCGCCTCCCAGCAGCAGAATCAGCGACAGCACCACAGCCGCCAGGGCGGCGATCGCAATGAGTATTTTTTTCATATCGACCTTCGCGGTCATTACCATCATATAGAATCCCTCCCGGTTGAAATTCGGTGGTACAGCCTATGCCGCTTCGGGGAAGGGTAGAACGGAGGAACCATGGAACGACTGGATAAATTCGTAAGCGGCAGTGGCAGCTATACCCGCTCCCAGGTCAAGACGCTTTTGAAGGCGGGGCAGATCACCGTGGACGGGGCGGTAGAGCGGGACGGAAGCCGGAAGATCGACCCCCAGACCCAGACCATCGCCCTGAACGGACAGGTACTGGGAGGCAGACGTCGGGTGGTGGTCATGCTGAACAAGCCCGCGGGCTTTGTCACCGCCACAGAGGATCCGGTGGAGAAAACGGTGATGGAGCTGCTGCCGCCGCAAATGCGGCATTTGGACTTAAAGCCGGTGGGACGGCTGGATAAGGCTACGGAAGGGCTGCTCCTGTTTACCAACGACGGCGATCTGCTCCACCGGCTGATCTCCCCCAAAAAGGAGATCCCCAAGGTCTACTATGCCAGGCATGAAGGCCGGGCGGAGGAAGCGGATGTACGGGCCTTCCGGGAAGGGATCCGGCTCCGGGACGGCACGGTCTGCCTTCCGGCGGTTCTTGAGCCTCTGGGCCCGGGCGAGAGCGCAATCACCCTGCGGGAGGGAAAATACCACCAGGTTCGCCGGATGATGGCTTCCCGGAATATGACCGTGACCTATCTGGAGCGCCGCCGGGAAGGGGCTCTGGAGCTGGGAGAACTGCCCCGGGGACAGGTTCGGGAATTGACGGAAGGGGAGATCGCCCTGCTGGAAGGGGAAGAAACGGGAGACTTTCTGCCGGAAACGGAGGACAAATGAGCCGGTACGGTCATTTTGCTGGGAAAAAACGGGGGACTTTCCGAAAAGCGGAGAGAGAAAACTGGAATATTACATAAAAAAGACGGGATATTTTGCTGTAAAATGTCAAAAGGTACTTGCAATGTGCGCAAAAGATGTGTATAATAACAATGCAATTTTGTGAAATGCGCATTTATGCAAGATACTAAGGAGGGACACAATTATGTCCAACAGTGTTTTTCAGAGCGTAATCGTCCAGTTAAGAGATATTTCCGACCGTACCTTCGGTGTCATCGATACGGAAGGGTGTGTGGTTTCCTGCACCGATATGTCCCTGCTGGGAGAGCGGTGGACCGACGCTGCCCTGAAGGTGGGAAACGCCACGGACAGTGTGGTCACCTTTGCCCAGCGAACCTTCAAGCCCATTGTGGGCAACTCCAACTATTTTGAGTATGCCGTATTCTGCACCGGCGATGATGAAATTGCCAGGAACTACTGTCAGATGGCGTATATTGCCCTGAACGACGCCAAGACCTTCTATGAAGAGAAGCACGACCGGGGCACCTTTGTAAAGAACATCATTATGGACAACATCCTCCCCGGGGATATCTATATCCGGGCCAAGGAGCTGCATTTTGCCACCGACGCCCCCCGGGCGGTGTTCCTGATCCGGCAGGTGGGGCACAACGATGTGGCGACGGTGGACGTGCTGACCGGCATGTTCCCGGATAAGCTTCAGGAATTCGTACTGTCCATCAACGAGACGGACATTGCGGTGGTTAAGCAGATCAGCGGCACCACGACCACCGAGGATCTGGAAAAGATCGCCCTGTCCATTGAGGACACATTGAAAAACGAACTGCGGATCAAGACCGTCATCGGCATCGGCACGATAGCGGATCATCTGCGGGAGTTGGCGGATTCCTATAAGGAAGCCCAGACTGCCATTGATGTGGGCAAGGTGTTCGACACCGAGAAGAGCATCATCAACTATGAGAATCTGGGGATCGGCCGTCTGATCTATCAGCTGCCCACCACCCTTTGCGAGATCTTCTTAAGCGAAGTGTTCAAGAAGAACTCCATTGATTCTCTGGACCAGGAGACCCTGTTTACCATCAACAAGTTCTTTGAGAACAACCTGAATGTGTCTGAGACTTCCCGGAAGCTGTTCGTCCACCGGAACACCCTGGTGTATCGCCTGGAGAAGATCAAGAAGCTCACCGGCCTGGATCTGCGCCAGTTCGACCATGCCATCGTATTCAAGGTGGCCCTGATGGTACGCAAGTATCTGTCCTCCCGGGAGAACCGGTGATGGTTCTCGGGCAAGGCCGGAAGGGTCTGTTTGCAAGCGATTCGTGGCTGCTTTGTCAGCCACGTTTCTGCGTTCAGGGAAGGAAGATTTTTTCGGTTTTTTGTAGTATTATGAAAAAACGCTGAAATAATCTTGGGAAAAAATGTGGATAGACTGTAAAAAATTCGCATTTGCCGAATTATTTTTCGGTTTGTCATTGACATTGTTTTTACAACGTGTTACAATTTGGTTACACTGCGGGCAAAAAACGGGGATGCTCCCCGGGACTTGCCCAGGACAGGAGAAAGATACGATATGATTGAATTTAATGATGTGGTCAAATCCTATGTGCAGGGAAACAAAGCCTTGAACGGTGTTACCATGCAGATCGAGGATGGAGAGTTTGTCTTTCTGGTAGGCCCCTCCGGCTCCGGCAAATCCACCATCATCAAGCTGATCACCGGCGAGCTGAAGCCCACCTCCGGAACCGTACATGTCAACGGCTATTCTCTGGAGCGGATCCGCAAGCGGGAGATCCCCTATCTGCGCCGTACCGTCGGCGTGGTGTTCCAGGATTTCCGGCTGATTGAGAATATGACGGTGTACGAAAACGTGGCCTTTGCCATGCGGGTAGTGGGAGCCAAAGAAAAAGAGATCAAAGAACGGGTACCCTACGTTTTGGAACTGGTCGGCCTGGAAAGCAAGGTCAACCGTCACCCCGGGGAAATGTCCGGCGGTGAGCAGCAGCGTCTGGCCATTGCCCGGGCGCTGGTAAATAACCCCTCCACCATCATCGCCGACGAGCCTACCGGTAACCTGGATCCGGAGCGCTCCTTTGAAATCATGGCGCTGCTGCAGGAGATCAACAATCTGGGTACCACCGTGCTGGTGGTTACCCACGCACAGAACCTGGTGGAACTGTTCCACAAGCGAACCATCGCGATCAACGATGGCAAAGTGGTGAGCGACGGATTGGAGGAGGAAAACGGCCATGAAGCTGAATAATATCGGTTACTTATTGAAAGAAGGCTTCAAGGGCATTTTCCTCCACGGCTTTATGTCCTTCGCCTCCATTTGCGTTACCGTTGCCTGTCTGGTGATCGTGGGCAGCTTCTCCATTTTGTCCTACAACCTGGACATTATGGTGGAAGATCTGAACCAGACCAGTGAAATCATGGCGTACGTAGACAGCGAACTGTCCGACGCGGAAGCCAGGAGCATCGGCACCAAGATCAATCTTCTGGACAATGTGATGCAGGCCACCTTCGTCTCTCGGGAGGAGGCCCTGGAGGACTTTATCAACGACCATGACGGCGACAGCGCCTTTGACGGCGTTCAGCCGGAGTATCTGCGTCACCGGTATGTGGTAGTGCTGGAGGATAACTCCCAAATGCAGCAGACCGATGAACAGCTGCGCCAGATCCCCGGCATTGCGGACACCAAGGCGGCCTTTGAACTGGCGGAGGGCTTTACCACCATTCAAAGCGTGCTGCATATGGTTTCCATCGCCATCATCGCGGTGCTGCTGGTGGTATCCCTGCTGATTATCTCCAACACCGTCAAGCTGGCCATGTACGACCGGCGGGACGAGATTGCCATTATGAAAATGGTGGGCGCTACCAACGGATTTATCCGGCTGCCCTTCGTGGTGGAGGGCTTTACCCTGGGTATGGTCGGCGCGGCGCTGGCCTTCGGAATTGAATGGCTGGGCTACGACGCCATGATCCAGCGGATTGCTCAGGTGGACGCCCTGCAGCTGTTCAGCTTCGTCCCCTTCCAGGAGCTGCTGATGCCCATGGTGGCAACCTTCGCGGCTGCCGGCCTGTTCGTAGGCATTGTGGGCAGCTGGACATCCATCAGAAAGTTTATGAACGTATAACGCTATGAAACATTCCAGATATAGAAAAATAAGAACCGTCGCGGCCCTGCTTTTGGCAGTGGTCATGGCGGGATCGGTGGCGCCTTTCCCGGCGGACGCCGCCACTTCCGCGGAGATCCAGAAGGAGATCGACGCTTTGGAAGAGAAGAACGACGAGATCCAATCCCAGATCAATGCCCTGCAAAGCCAGTATGACGCCAAGTACAGTGAAATGTCGGACATCGTGGCAAAAAAAGAGGCTATTGATCAGGAGATCGCTTTGCTGAATGAAAAGATCGAAACCACCAATCAGCAGATCTCCGCTTACAGCCAGCTGATTGCTGACATCCAGGATGAACTGGACGCGGCGCAGGCGAACCTGAGCGAACTGAATGAGCAGTATAAAGAGCGAATCCGGGCGATGGAAGAGGAGGGCGGCATCTCTTACTGGGAGGTCATCTTCGAAGCCAACAGCTTTACAGATCTGCTGGACAGGCTGACCATGGTGGAGGAGATCTCCGCCGCTGACCAAAGACGGCTGGATGAGATGCGGGTAGCTTCGGATCTTGTGGCCGCCGCCCAGATCAACATGGCCTCGGAAAAGGCGCAGCTGGAAACCGCCCGAGAGGAGCTGGCTCAGACCGAAGCGGATCTGGAAGTAAAGCGTACCGAGTCCGACGACCTGCTGCGGGAACTGGAGAAGGAGGCAGAGGAATATGAGATCCTGATCGCCGAATCGGAAGTCCTGCAGGATGAACTGATGCAGGAGATCGCCGCCAAGGAAAAGGAACTGGAAGAGGCAAAGTACGATGAGTACCTGGCCAAATTGGCCCTCCAGGGCGAAAATCCGCCCTCCGACGCGACCTGGGTTACTCCGGTTTCCGGCTACACCCTGACCAGCCCCTTCGGCATGCGGCTGCACCCGGTGCTGGGCTACTACCGGATGCACAACGGCATCGACATGGCCTGCGCCCAGGGCACCCCCATCTATGCCACCCGGGCCGGTAAGGTCACCACAGCCTCCTACCAGGCCGGCGGCGCCGGAAATTATGTCAGCATCAACCATCTGGATGGCTTTGCCTCCATTTACATGCATATGACCCGCTATGTGGTTTCCCCGGGACAGACTGTCTCCCAGGGACAGCTGATCGGATATGTGGGAAGCACCGGCATTTCCACCGGTCCCCATCTGCATTTCGGCATTTCCTATGCCGGTACTTATGTGAACCCCCTGGCATACATCCTGTAACAGGTGTATGTCCCCTTACGTGAAAAAGGAGAGTATCATGAACAAACGCAAACGACTGGTATCTATCCTTGCCGGCGTCATGGCGGCAATGATGCTGCTGACCCTGATTCTCAGCATCCTGCCCACCAACGCCAGCGCGGCTTCCTCCAGCGAGATCCGCAAGCAGATCAACGAGCTGAAGGAGCAGAAGGCGGAGATCCAGGAGCAGATCAAGGACGTCCAGGCCCAGTACGAGGAAAACGAGGATGAGATCGCCAATATCGTCGCTCAGAAAAACGTACTGGATCAGGAAATTCAGCTGCTCAGCACCCAGATCCAGAACATAAACGAGCAGATTTCCGCGTATAATATCCTTATCGCCGATAAGCAGGATGAGCTGGACACTGCCGAGGACCGGCTGGAAGAACTGAACGAGTCCAACAAGGAGCGGATCCGGGCTATGGAGGAAGAGGGAGAGATCTCCTACTGGGAGGTTATCTTCCGGGCCAACAGTTTTTCCGATCTGCTGGACCGGCTGACTATGGTAGAAGAGATCGCTTCCGCGGACAAGCAGCGGATCCAGGAGCTGACCGATGCCGCCAACGCGGTGGATCAGGCCCAGGCGGAATTAGAAACGGAAAAGGCGGAACTGGAAGTAACCCAGCAGGAGCTGGACGATACCCAGGCCCAGATGGACGCCAAGCGGGAAGAAGCCGACGCCCTGCTGCTGGAGCTGTTTGAGAAGGCGGACGATCTGGAAGCCCTGAAGGCGGAGTTTGAAGCCCAGGAAGCTGAATTTTTGGACGAAATTGCCAAAAAGGAAATTGAGTATGACGAGGCCAAGCTGAGAGAATGGGAAGCCTACATGGCTACCTATGTGCCGCCTACGGTAGCGGAGGGCGGAAGCAGTGGAAGCAGCGGAAGCAGCGGAAGCAGTGGCAGCAGCGGAAGCAGCGGCGGCTGGCTGGTGCCTTGCAGCTACACCTCCATCACCAGCCCCTTCGGCTACCGGGAGTCTCCCACCAGCGGCGCTTCTACCTATCACCAGGGCGTGGACTTGGACTCCACCACCGGCACCCCGGTGTACGCCAGCCGGGCGGGGATCGTGACCATCTCCGGCACGGGCACCGCGGCGGGCAACTATGTCCAGATTGACCATCAGGACGGCTTCCGCTCCATCTACATGCACTTACATACCCGCTCGGTCAGCGCCGGTCAGTTTGTCAGCGCCGGTAAGCAGATCGGCACCGTGGGCAACAGCGGTATTTCCACCGGCGACCATCTGCACTTTGGTATTTCCTACAACGGCGTGTATGTGAATCCCTGCAATTATGTAAATCTGTATTGATCCTTCTCCCACAGCCCGAAACCCGGGCTGTGGGAAAAAAATATACTGAGGTGGTAAAATTTGAAAAAGAAATTACTCCGTGCCGGTTCTTACGTATTGGTGGCGGCCCTGGCCACGTTTATCACCCTGGCCATTGTGGGCAGTCAGGGCGCTCTGGAGCAGACCAAGCTGGAGCAGCTGGAAAGTTTGATCCTGGAGCGGTTTATCGGAGAAGCGGATCAGACCGCCATGGAGGACGCGGCGGCGGAAGCCATGGTGGACTCCCTGGGGGACCGGTGGAGCTACTATATCCCCGCCAGTGAATATGAAACCCACATGGAGCAGATGAACAACGCCTATGTGGGGGTGGGCATCACCATTTCGCAGACGGAGGATCAGGAAGGCTTTTTGGTGATGGAAGTGAATGAAAGCGGCCCTGCCCAGGAAGCGGGACTTCAGGTGGAGGATTTGCTGATCCGGGTGGCAGGCACAGACGTGCGGGAAATGACCATGGAAGAGGTTCGGAATCTGGTTCGGGGAGAGGAAGGCACCTTCGTCACCATGACCGTACTGCGTCAGGGGGAAGTGATGGAGTTTTCCGTGGAGCGGCGGACGGTGCAGACCGTTGTGGCCAGCGCCCAGATGCTGGATAACAACATCGGCCTGGTGACCATTGAGAATTTTGACTCCCGGTGCGCCGAGGAAACCATCGCCGCCATAGAGACGCTTCTGGAAGCGGGGGCGGAAATGCTGATCTTCGACGTGCGCAATAACCCCGGCGGCTATGCCAGCGAGCTGGTGAAGGTGCTGGATTATCTTCTTCCGGAAGGAGAGGTGTTCCACACCGTCACCTACGACGGGAAAGAGGATATCGATTATTCAGACGAAGAATGCCTGGAGCTTCCCATGGCGGTGCTGGTGAATGAAAATTCCTACTCCGCGGCGGAATTCTTTGCCGCTGCCATGAGCGAGTACGAAGCCGCTGTGATCGTGGGAGAGCAGACCAGCGGCAAGGGGTATTTCCAGTATACCTATCAGCTCAGCGACGGCTCCGCTGTGGGGCTGTCTGTGGGCAAATACTACACCCCCGAGGGGGAGAACTTGCAGGATGTGGGCATTACCCCGGACATCCACGTGATGGTGGATGAGGAAACGCTCCAGCAGATCTACTACGGCTATCTGGAGCCGGAGGAGGATCCTCAGATCCAGGCGGCGGTGAAGGCGCTTCTGGAGCAGAAATAAAAAAGACGCAGGCTGTCTCATGGTTTCCGTGAGGCGGCCTTTCTGCGTAAATGGCGGCGGATGGGGGCCGGTTCTTCCTTGACTTTGGTCAGTGGCTGTGATACAGTAAAGATATATTAATGGGTACTGAATAACACAAAACAGCTTGAAAGCTAAGGCTTTCCGCTTTCTTTCGTGTTATTCGGGTGCAAGGTTTTTGCTCGTTTTAGAACAAAAACCTTGCACATGCTTATCCGGCATGGTACGCCATGCCGGATAAGATACCCATTGATTGCTGTCTGAATTCCATAAAAGCGGTTAAAAAGAGCCGCTTTTATGGAATTACACACCTTCCGTGTGTGAATAAGCCGTTATCACGACTTATTCAGCAGACATTATATTTGCCGGAAAAAGCCGGGCTTTGCAGGGAAAGATGTGAAAAAGGAAATCCGGCGGCCCTTTTGCCGATTGGGCTGCTTTCGCACGCTCTGGGGGCGAATTTTTCGTCAAGCGCAGTGGCCGCAGACAGCTTTGATGTGCCGTTTCCCAACGGGCGGGAAACGGCACATCAAATCACGGGAAACCTTCGCATTTGTTCTTACATGGAAAAAAGCCGGCGAAAGCAAAGAAACATGGGAAAGGTTGGAAAATGCTTATGGCACAGGCCAATGAAAAAACGTTTTTATTTGAATCCATGCCCATTCCTCAGGCGGTGGCCCAGCTGGCCATTCCTGTGGTCATCACATCCCTGGTGTCCATTGTGTATAACCTGGCGGACACCTTCTTTGTGGGCATGCTGAATGATCCGGTGCAGAACGCCGCGGTGACCCTGGTTTACCCGGTGATGCTGGCTTTCAACGCGGTGAACAATCTGTTCGGCGTGGGCACCTCCAGCATGATGAGCCGGTGCTTGGGCCGGGGAGACTATGATAAGGTGCGGCAAAGCTCCGCCTTCGGCTTTTACGGCGCGCTGTTCAGCGGCCTGCTGTTTTCTCTGCTGTGCTCTGTATTTTCCGGCCCTCTGCTCACCATTCTGGGGGCGGACGAAACCACCCGGCTGGCAACCTATGAGTACATGTTCTGGACCGTATGCTGCGGCGCTATGCCCGCCATCTTGAACGTGGTTCAGGGGCAGATGGTGCGCAGCGAGGGTTCCGCCCTTCACGCCAGCATCGGAACCATGAGCGGGTGCATCCTGAACATCATCTTAGATCCCATTTTTATTCTGCCCTGGGGACTGAATATGGGGGCTGCCGGGGCTGGCCTGGCTACCTTCCTGTCCAACTGCTTTGCATGCTGCTACTTCCTGGTGCTTGCCAGGGTCAAGAAGGGCAGAACCTTTGTGTGCATGGATATCCGGAAGCTGAAGGGCCTGGGCCGGGATGTGGTGCTGGGCGTTTTCGGCGTGGGCGTTCCCGCTTCCATCCAGAATCTTTTGAATGTGGTGGGCTCCACCCTGCTCAATAACTTCACCGCCGCTTACGGGGCCACCGCTGTGGCGTCTATGGGCGTAGCCCAGAAGCTACACATGATCCCCATGCAGATGGGAATGGGCTTCGGTCAGGGCATTATGCCCCTGGTCAGCTACAACTACGCCAGCGGCGACCGAACCCGGATGAAGAAGGCCATTGTCTTTGCCCTGAGCCTGATCGTGCCTACGATGCTGCTGGTGAGCGTGGGCTACTTCCTGGGCGCGCCGTGGCTCATTTCCCTGTTTATGGACAACCAGGAGATCATCGATACCGGCGCCCGGTTCCTGCGGGTCATGTGCCTGAACATCAGCTTCCTGTGCGTCGACTTCCTGGCGGTGGGCGTATTCCAGGCCCTGGGAATGGGGAAAAACGCCCTGATCTTTGCCTTGCTGCGCAAGGTGGTGCTGGAAATCCCTCTGCTGTTTATCATGAACGCTATCTATCCTCTGTACGGCCTGCCCTATGCCCAGCTGATTACGGAAATCATTTTGTCAATGGCGGCGGTTGTCATGCTCAGAAGAATTTTCCGGCACGAGGATCTGCCGGGACAGAGAACGGCAAAGCAGGCGTGAGGAAAATACCCGGTAAAGGATCCGCCATATTACCCGCGTTAAGATAAGCGCAGCAAAACCCCCATGATCGGGTCTGATCATGGGGGAATTTTAGTGGGTCAGGCCAGGATGGGCTTCAGAGCCTCTGCCAGCGCGTCCTTCTGGGCCTGGGCTTCGGCGAGATCCTTGCCCAGGGTGGTGAAGTAGGTTTTGATCTTGGGCTCGGTGCCGGAGGGACGAACCACCACCGTGGCGCCTCCTTCCAGGGCGTAGATCAGCACATTGGCGGCAGGCAGGCCGGTTTCCTCCGGCTTCTTGTAGTCGGTGACCTTCACAACCTTGTAGCCTGCAATGTCCTTAGGCGGCTGGTTCCGGAGAGAGTCCATAATGGAGGCCATCTTGTCCATGCCGCTGAGGCCCGGGAACTCGAAGGAGTCCACCTTGTTCAGATACCGGCCGTACTTGGCGTAAATGGCTTCCAGGCGCTCCTTGATGGAAGAGCCGATGGAGCGGTAGTAGGCGGCCATTTCACAGATGAGCATGGAGCCGATGATGGCGTCCTTGTCGCGGACGTAGGAGCCTGCCAGATACCCGTAGCTTTCCTCAAAGCCGAAGATGAACCGCTCCACTTCTCCGGCATTTTCCAGAGCGGCGATTTGATCGCCGATCCACTTAAAGCCGGTGAGCACGCTGCGCATTTCTACGCCGTAGTTGGCGGCAACCGCGTCGGCAAGGGGGGTGGAGACGATGGACTTGACGGCCACGGCCTTTTCCGGCATGGTGCCGTTTTCGATCCGGCCCTGGCAGATGTAGTCCAGCAGCAGCACGCCTACTTCGTTGCCGCTGACCAGCTCATAGGAGCCGTCGGGGCAGCGAATGGCGATGCCTACCCGATCCGCGTCCGGATCCGTGGCCAGCATCAGATCCGCGCCGGAGGACTTGGCCAGCTCCAGGCCCAGCTTCAGCGCCTCAAAGATCTCCGGGTTGGGATAGGGGCAGGTGGGGAAATTACCGTCGGGATACTGCTGCTCGGGGACGATGGTGATGTCGTCAATGCCGATGTCCTTCAGCACCCGGGTGACGGGCACCAGGCCGGAGCCGTTCAGGGGGGAGTACACCAGCTTCAGTCCGGCGGTCTTGCACAGGCCGGGGCGGACAGAACGGGACTTAATGGCGTCGTACAGAGCTTCCTTGCAGTCCTCGCCAACGTACTGGATCAGGCCGCTGCTAAGACCCTCCTCAAAGGAGATCAGCTTGGCGCCGGTGAGAATGTCGGTTTTCTGGATCTCGGCGTAGACAATGGCGGCGGCGTCGTCAGTCATCTGGCAGCCGTCGGGGCCGTAGGCCTTGTAGCCGTTGTACTTGGCGGGGTTGTGGGAGGCGGTGACCATAATGCCCGCGTTGGCATGATAGTACCGGGTGGCGAAGGAGAGGGCGGGTACGGGCATCAAAGCGTCGTAGATCCGCACGTGGATGCCGTTGGCTGCCAGCACGCAGGCGGCGGTTTTCGCGAACACGTCGGAGTTGATCCGGCTGTCATAGGAAATGGCTACCAGCTGGCTGCCCCCCTGGGTCTTGACCCAGTTGGCAAGGCCCTGGGTGGCCTGCCGGACAACATAAATGTTCATCCGGTTGGAGCCCGCGCCCAGTACGCCCCGAAGTCCGGCGGTGCCGAATTTCAGGCTGACGGCGAACCGATCCTTGATCTGCTCGTCCTGACCTTCGATGGCCTGAAGCTCTGCGGTCAGAGCCGGATCCTCCAGATCTGCGGCCATCCAACGTTTGTAATCGTCCATGTACATTGGTATCACCTATCCTTATGGAAATGTATTTACAATTCTACCAAATATAATATAATCCATTCTTTTGGAATTGTCAATGTTGCAAAGGATTGGTTTTGCGGGGAAAGTAAAAAGTCTGTTGTAATTGGGCCCCGGGTGAGATATAATATTTTGTAAAAATGGGGGCTGAGGCCCCGCGATGGCATTTGCCGGGAGCGGGGGGAAACGCTCCGCGCGCCATAACCATTTTGTTTTTTTGGAGGAGCCTATGAGAAAATCCACCGCCGCGTCCGCTGCCATGATTCTGGTGCTGATCCCGGCCACACTGTATCTGGGTACCCGGCTTACGGGAAGATGGTATTATCTGACCAGCACCCTGATCGTTCTGGAGACCATGCTGCCCTTTTTCATTTCCTTTGAACGCCGCAGGCCCCAGGCCCGGGAGCTGGCTATATTGGCGGTGATGACGGCCCTGGCGGCGGCCTCCCGGGTGGCCTTTGCCTTCCTGCCCGGGTTCAAGCCCATCACCGGGGTCATCATGCTTACCGGAATTTCCTTCGGGGCCCAGGCGGGGTTTTTGTCCGGGGCGGTGGCGGCCTTTGCCAGCAATTTTTTCTTCGGTCAGGGCCCTTGGACGCCCTGGCAGATGATGGCCTACGGCTTCGGAGGCTTTCTGGCGGGGTCTATCTTCCATAACCGGCCCGGATGGCAGAAAAGAGGGGTGCTGACGGCGTTTGGCTTTTTCACCATTGTGCTCATCGTAGGCCCTCTGCTGGACGCGGCTACCATCTTTATCACCGGAAGCCGGATCACCGGGAAATTTATCCTGGCGGTATTTGCCTCCGGGCTTCCCGTCAACGTGACCCACGCCGCCGCCTGCGCTGTGACCATGGCCTTGCTGGGGAAGCCCCTGCTGAAAAAACTGAACCGGCTGAAAACCAAGTATGGCATACTTGCCGGACAGGGATAAGAAAAAAACGTGCCTGAGAGGCTTTCTCAGGCACGTTTTTATAAGAATCGGGTGGGACGGTTACAGCAGCTTGCGGATATATTCGGCAATGGCCTCGTCCTTGCAGTTGGCAAAGAACAGCTCCCGGAACTTTTCTCCCGCAATGGCGCCCTTGACCAGATCCCGGTCGATCCGATCCAGGCACTCCGTCAGGGGCCGCAGGGTCTGGGCACGGACAGCGTCCAGAATCTTCTTGTTCCGCTGCTCGGGAACCACCCGCTCCTTGGGGTAGCCCTGACCGTGGCCGAAGCCGAAGAGCTTTTCAAAGATGTAGGTCAGGTTCAGCTCGCCGCCCCAGCCGAAGCCCTTGGCAAAGGGCAGGGCAACGGCGTTGCCGTCGTTCACGTGGGCGAAGGTGTAGGCGTCCACGGGATCCTCCACATGGCCGCAGAGCACATTGGGGAAGCTGTTCATTGCTAGCATGGCCCCTTCGCCGGTGCCGCAGCCGGTGATCACATAGTCCGCCGCGCCGCTGTTTAACAGGATCGCGCCCAGAATGCCTGCCTGGACGTAGGTCAGCTGGGCCTCGTCCTGGGCGGTATACATACCGTAGTTATCCACGGTGTGGCCCATGGGCTCTACCACGGATTTCAGGGCGGTAAGGATCAGCTCATTTTTGGCTGCCTGGCTGTTTTCGTTGATTAATGCGATTCTCATACTTGTTTCCTCCATGTATAATTAATTATGCTTATCTGGTTAACTCAGCTTCCGCAAGAAACCAATTATTTTGTCAGAAAGAATGATGCAAATGCAGGAAAGGTTTGGCGCATCCCTCGTCCGAGTGCTCCCCTACCCTGCCGGGGGCCTTCCTTTCTTGTCTCGGCAAGAAA
>CALWXR010000036.1 GCA_944385535.1 uncultured Oscillospiraceae bacterium | reverse complement strand
CTTAGGTGTTTTCCTTTTGGGGTATGGTTTTCCGTTTCCTGTTGCCCGGCGTTTAGAGACTTTTACAAGTTCCTATCTGGTTAAATTCAACCGCTAATGATCTGAGAAATGACGGCCATGATCTTGTCATGGCAGCCGCCGCAGCCGGTGGAGCAGGCGGTCATTTTCTGAACCTGGGCGAATTCCTTTTCCACGTCGGAAAAATGGGTGTGATTATGCAATGCCCGATCAATGTCCCCCAAGGTGACCTGCTTACAGCGGCAGATCACTTCCTCCGGCTCGTAACGAATGGGCTCCATAGACAGCCTCCTTGCCTGACGTTTCCCCGGGCTTGGAATGCCGCCCGGGGAAACGGTTTATCTTACTTAAAGTACCGCTCCAGCAGGCCCTTGAGAGCTTTGCCGTGACGGGCCTCGTCCCGGGCCATTTCGTGGACGGTGTCGTGGATGGCGTCCAGGCCGTTCTTCTTGGCGCAGGCGGCCAGGTCGAACTTGCCGGCGGTGGCGCCGAACTCGCAGTCCACACGCCAGGCCAGGTTGTCCCGGGTGGTGGCCTTCATGTTGGGCTCCAGATCCTCGCCCAGCAGCTCGGCGAACTTGGCGGCGTGCTCGGCCTCTTCGTAAGCGGCCTTCTCCCAGTACAGGCCGATCTCAGGATAGCCTTCCCGGTGGGCGATCCGTGCCATGCACAGGTACATGCCCACTTCGCTGCACTCGCCGTTGAAGTTGGCCATCAGCTGCTCGAAGATGAACTTCTTGTCCTCTTCGGAGATGTCCGGGTTGTTCTTCACGGTCTTGGCGTAGATGCCGTACTCGTGCTCGGCGGCCAGCTTCTCGGTCTCCATGACCTTGAACTTGGAGCCGTCCACCTTACAGACGGGACACTTGTAGCCTTCGGGAATGCTTTCACCTTCGTAAACGTAACCGCACACAGGACAAACGAACTTTTTCATAATGATATCCTCCAATTTGTAATGATAATGTTGGGCGGGGCGTCCCGCCAATGGCTTACGGGCTTACTGGGCTTGACAGCGGCCGCACAGACCGGTAAAGGTCAGCTGACAGCCTTCTACACGGCAGCCGGAGCTTTTCTCCACATCCTGATTCAGCTCCTGGGGTACTTCCACCTCCGGCAGATCCATCACCCGGGCGCAGCCGGTGCAGATGAAGTGGACGTGGGGGTGGGTGTCGGCGTCGAAGCGCTCCACACCGTTTACCGTACCCAGGCTGCGGATCATTCCCTGGGTCTTAAACAGGGAGAGGTTCCGGTATACCGTGGCCAATGAGATATCCGGGTGCTCGTCGTGGAGCATGTCGTGTACCATTTCCGCCGAAGGGTGGGATTTGGTACTGCGCAGGCAGTCCAGTATGGCGCTGCGCTTGCGAAACTGTCTGGCAGATTGTTCCATGGGCACCTCCTATGAAGTTATTTGAGAATGATTCTCATTTCTAAAATGAGTATATCACAGGGAAAAGGATTTGTCAAGGGGAAAATAAGAATAATTCGCGTTTTCTTTAATTGCCAATTCAGCTTGGATTTTTCCGGAGTTTTCCGGCAAAAAGTGAAATTCTCTTTAATTTTTCTTGAATTCTGTTCAGAGGGCTGGCGTTTTTGCCGCCGCTGTGTTATAATAGGCCCAACTATATGCTGCTGGGGTCTGCCCCTGCCAGCTTGTTTTATTGGAGAGAGAGTTTATGCTGGAATTATTGGCACCTGCCGGATCCATAGAGGCCCTGCGCGCGGCGGTTCAGAACGGCGCCAATGCGGTCTACTTAGGCTGCGGCCCCTTCAACGCCCGGCAAAGCGCGAAGAACTTTACCCCCCAGACTCTGGTGGAGGCGATTAAATACTGCCACATCCGGGGCGTTCAGGTTCACCTGACGGTAAATACCCTGGTCTCCGACCGGGAGATGACCCAGGTGTCGGAGCTGATCCGCCACGCCGCCCAGAACAATGTGGACGCCTTCATCGTCCAGGATCTGGGGGTGGCGCAGCTGTGCCGTCAAATCGCTCCCAATGTGCCGGTTCACGGCTCTACCCAGATGTCCGTTCACTCCCTGCCCGGGGTGCAGCTGTGCGCCGGCATGGGCTTTAAGCGGGTGGTGCTCAGCCGGGAGCTGAGCCGGGAGGAAATCCGCTATATCTGCGCCAATTCTCCCATTGAAATTGAAGTGTTCGCCCACGGCGCCCTGTGCATGTGCTACTCCGGCCAGTGCTACATGTCCGCCATGATCGGGGGCCGCTCCGGCAACCGGGGCCGCTGCGCCCAGCCCTGCCGCCAAAGCTACGGCTACACCCACTGGCAGGATAAATACCCCCTGAGCCTGAAGGACAACTGCCTGATCCCCTATCTTCGGGAGCTGGGGGAAATGGGGGTGACCTCCATTAAGCTGGAGGGGCGGATGAAGCGGCCGGAATATGTGGCCACCGTCACCGCCGTCTATCGGAAGGCCCTGGACGAGGGGAGCGTCACCCAGCCTATGATGGACGCCCTGTATACCGCCTTCAACCGTCAGGGCTTTACCGACGGCTACTATACCGGAAGGATCGACACCAATATGTTCGGCGTCCGGGAGCAGACCCGGGAGGATCCCCAGTGGCTCCAGACTGCCCGCCAAAGTTACGAATCCGGGGAGAAGCAGCTGGTGGACATCAGCTTTCGGGCGGTGGTGAGCGTGGAGGGCAGCTCTCTGGCGGCCTTCGACCCGGAAGGGCGGATGTGCTTCAGCGAAGGGCCCAAGCCGGAGCTGGCAAGGAATGTGCCTCTGACCGGGGCGGCCCTGGCCCAGCGGGTGGCGAAAACCGGCGGCACCCCCTACCGCTGCGTGGAGGTGCGTACCCGGGTGGATCCGGGGCTGACCGTTTCCGCCGCGGCAGTGAACGCTATGCGCCGGGATGTGCTGAACCAGCTTACGGCGGTTCGGGCCCGCCGGGAGGAGCAGCCCATCCGCAAGCCCAAGCCGGTGCCCCAGTTCAAAGGCCCCAAGGGCCTGCCTGGTTTGACCATTCAGGTCACTTCCCGGGAGCAGCTGACGGAAAGCTTGCTGGGCCTGGAGACCACCATGCTCTATGTGCCTATGCATGTACTGCTGGAGGACGGGGAACTGTGCCAGCGGCTGATCCGCCGGGGACGGCTGGCAGTGGCGCTGCCTCGGATCGTCCACGACGGGGAGCTACCCCGGCTTCAGAAAAATTTAAGGGATCTGCGGGCCATGGGCGTGAAAGACGCGCTGGCCGGCAACCTGGGGCTGCTGCTGCCCGCCCGGGAGGCGGATATGCGGATCCACGGAGATTTCGGATTGAATATTTTCAATTCCAGCTCTATGAACGTGCTGCGGAGTCTGGAGCTTGCCTCCGCCACCGTCAGCTTTGAAATGACCCTGCCTCAGATCCGGGATCTGAGCAAGGCGGTGAACGGGGAACTGATCGCCTACGGCCGTCTGCCTCTGATGATTACCGAGCACTGCCTGATCCACAATAAGAACGGGGAGTGCACCTGCCATTTGCAGCCCACCAAGCTTACGGACAAAACCGGCGCGGAATTCCCGGTGATCCGGGACGGGGCCAGCTGCCGCAGCGTGCTGCTCAACGGCAAGAAGCTCAGCTGGCTGGACCGGCAGGACGATCTGGCGAAGCTGGGCCTTTGGGCCATCCGACTGTACTTTACCACGGAGAACAGCCGGGAGGTGGATCGGGTGCTCAGCGAATACATGAATCCGGCGGAATTTGATCCCGGCGCCTGCACCCGGGGCTTATATCTGCGGGGTGTAGAGTAAATTGCCGTCTCCGGGACTCATCCCCGGCGGCGTGTTCAGGAAAGGAAACCGCAATGAATGTGATCCTAGCGTCCGGCTCCCCCCGGCGGCGGGAACTGCTGAGCTTATTTGGCATTCCCTTCACCGTGGCGGCGGCGGACATTGACGAGCGTATGAACCCGGAGAACCCTCCTTATGAGGAGGTGGCCCGGGTAAGCAAGCGCAAGGCCATGGCGGTAAGCCGGGGCGAGGACGATGTGGTCATTGCCGCCGATACCATTGTGGTCTGCCAGGGCCGGGTGCTGGGCAAGCCCCGGGATGAAGAAGAGGCAAAGCAGATGCTCCGGCTGCTTTCCGGCCGGGATCATCAGGTGATGACCGGCTGCACCGTGCTCCGGGGCGGAAGAAGCGAGACCTTCACCCAGGTGACGAACCTGCACTTCCGGGAATTGGGAGAACATGAGATAGAAAAATACGTCCGCAGCGGCGAGCCGATGGATAAGGCCGGCGCTTACGGCATTCAGGGCAGAGCCGCCCTGTTCTGCCGGGGGCTGGAGGGCGATTATTATAATGTAATGGGACTTCCGGTGTGCCGCCTGGGCCAGGCCCTTCAGCGGCTGGCGCCGGAACTGATGGAGGATAAGGCATGAGAAATTTGTTTTCTACCAAGGTGAAGGTGATTTTGGTGGTGGCCGCCCTGATTACCGCGGCCCTGACCATTATCAGCGGCGTTACCAACAACACGGTGGGCCATGTGATTGTGGAGGGGATTATGGCCCCCTTCCGGGCCGCCGGCACCGCCCTGACCAGCACCGCGGAGAAGTACTACAGCTATATGTTCCGCTATGAGACCCTGGCGGCGGAAAATGAAGCCCTGAAGGAAGAAATTGCCCAGATGGAGGATATGGCCCGTCAGGCGGACCTGGTCTCCCGTGAAAACGAGCGTCTGCGCAAGGCCATCGATTTGAAAACCGCCCACGAGGACTATGTGCTGGTGGACGCTTATATCATCGGATGGAGCTCCTCGGACTGGGAAAACACCTTCACCATCAACCGGGGCACCTCCTCCGGCATCGATGAAAACATGTGCGCCATCACCGCCAACGGCGAAGTGGTGGGCCTGGTCACCGAGGTGGGGGTCAACTACGCCGTGGTCAAGACGGTGCTGGACTCCACCCTGGAAATTTCCGGCACCATCTCCACCTCCGGCTATAACGGAATGGTCAGCGGCGGCTATATCAGCGGCAGCGAGACCCTGCTGCAGATGAACTATCTGCCCTCCGATTCCATCATCCGCAACAAGGATCAGGTGGTTACCTCCGGTTCCACCGTGTACCCCCGGGGCCTGATTATGGGCTACGTGGTGGACGCGGGCTTTGAGGATACCGGCGTGGCCAAGTACGCCCTGCTGGATCCGGCGGCGGAGATCGGCTCTCTGGAGCAGGTGTTTATCATCACAGAGTATA
Source organism: uncultured Oscillospiraceae bacterium (assembly GCA_944385535.1). Lineage (GTDB taxonomy): Bacteria > Bacillota > Clostridia > Oscillospirales > Oscillospiraceae > Faecousia. Next base: position 24,561 of record CALWXR010000036.1, on the reverse strand, counting down.
CCACGGAAGTAGCCACCCAGACTCCGTCGGAAACCACCGAAACCACGCCCACGGAGCCCACGGAGACGACGGTTCCCGTCACCACGGCAGGCCCGGCAGGCTGAGGTGGGCGCTATGGCAAAACGGAGAAGATCGGAGTTCCGGCCGGATCCCAAAAGGATCAGCCTGCCAAAGCTGTTTTATATCACCCAGGTGCAGCGGGATCGGATGCTGAAATGGGGCGGCTATATTCTGTCCATGATTCTGCTGCTTACCATGCAGGATACCATTTTAAGCCGGGTCCGCCTGTTCGGGGCCACTACAGACCTGATGGCCTGCGTGATCTTGCTGATCACCGTCATCGAGGGCGTGGAGGTGGGCAGCCTGTTTGTGGTGGCGGCCTCTACGCTGTACTATTTCTCCGGCAGCGCCCCGGGGCCTTACTGCATCGGGCTGCTGTCCTTCATCGGCGTGGCGGCCACCCTGCTGCGCCAGGCCTATCTGCACAGAAGCAAGCTGTCCATCGTGCTGTGCGCGGGGGCTGCCCTGATGTGCTATGAGGTGGGATTGTATATTGTGGGCGTCGCCCAGGGGCTGACCCGCTGGGATCGGATTTTTTCCTTCCTGCTCACCGGCGGTTACAGCTTCGCTCTTATGATCCCGCTGTACGATCTGATCAATAAAATTGGTCTGATAGGAGGAAACACATGGAAAGAATAAGCCGTTTTCGCGCCGTTATGCTGCTGGTGCTGTTTAGCTGTGTGCTCGTCCTGTTCGCGGGCAAGCTGTTCAGCCTACAGATTATTGAAACCGACGGCAATACCGACAACACCCAGACCTACACCACCATTACCACCGTCCGGGCGGCCCGGGGAGACATCCTGGACCGGAACGGCAACGTTCTGGTGGGCAACCGGGCCAGCTACGACCTGGTGTTCAACCACTATGTTATCGAGTCCTACGGGGATACCAACAACGCCCTGTATGACCTGGTGCAAAAATGCCGGGAGCTGGGGGTCACCTACAACGACCACTTCCCGGTGAGCAAAACCCGGCCCTTTGAGTACACCCTGGACGAGCTGAATTCTTCCTGGCAGAGCTACTTCCAGCGGTTCATGGTGGACCGGGAGCTGGACTCGGACATCACCGCCCCCCTGCTCATTGAAAAGCTGCGGGAGCGCTACAGCATCCCCGAGGAATGGTCCGACGAGGACGCCCGGGCGGTCATCGGCATGCGCTATGAATTTGACCTGCGGGGCATTCAGGATTCCATTCTGCCTACCTATACCTTTATGGAGGACGTGTCCGACGAGAACCTGTCCGCCATTCTGGAGCTGAATACCCCGGGCCTGATGGTAGAATCCTCCACCGTCCGGGAATACCATACCAAGTACGCCGCCCACATTTTGGGATACATGGGCGGTATGGATGCGGACGACTGGGCCAAATACGAGGATCAGGGCTACTCTATGGACGCCTACATCGGTCAGTCCGGCTTTGAGGAGGCCTTTGAAGAGTACCTCCACGGCATCGACGGCCAGCGTGTGGACGTGGTTTCCAAGGACGGCACCATTGTGGAGCAGTATTACCGGATTAACCGGGAGACCGGCGAGGCCTATACCCCGGTGGCGGGCAACAACGTGGAAACCACCATCGACATTGAGCTTCAGGCCGCCGCGGAGGAGGCCTTGGAGAAGGTGATGCTGGAGATCACCGACCCGGAGATCAACATCGAAGATGGCGAGCACACCGGTCTGGACGCCCAGGGCGCGGCGGTGATCGCCATGGATGTGAAAACCGGCGAGATTCTGGCCTGCGCCAGCTATCCCACCTACAATCTGGCCACCCTGAACGAGGACTGGGCGGAGATCGAGGCCGACCCCAAGAATCCCTTCTTCAACCGGGCCTTCGGCGCTTACTACGCCCCCGGCTCCACCTTTAAGATGTGTACTCTGGTGGCGGCCATGGAGAACCGGAACTCGGAGGGCAACATCATCTATTCCCCCGGGGAGATCATTGTGGACAAGGGCGTGTTCACCGATCTGGGCGGCGGCTTCGCCCCCACCTGCCTGATCTATACCAGTAACCCCGGCGTTACCCACGGCGAGCTGACTGCAGAGCGGGCCTTGGAAGTCTCCTGCAACTACTTCTTTTACGTATTGGGCAACCGCCTGAACTGGGAAATGATCGACGAGACCGCCAAGGGCTTGGGACTGGGCGAGCCCACCGGCATCGAGCTGGTGGAAAAGACCGGCTGGCGGTCCAACCCGGATAGTAAGAAGGCCACCTACGGCGAGTCCGGCGTCAACTCCCAGTATACCGCCGGCGACCGTGTTCTGTCCGCCATCGGCCAGGCGGAAAACCGCTTTACCCCCTTGCAGCTGTGCGTCTACGCCTCCACCCTGGCCAACCGGGGCACCCGGATGAAGGCCACCTTCTTAAGCCGGGTGGTGTCCTCCGACTATAACACCCTGATTCTGGACAATGAGCCGGAGATTGCCAGCAAGATGGAGATTTCCTCCACCACCTACAATACCTACGTTCAGGGCATGCGCCAGGTTGTCACCGGCATCAGCGGCACCGCCCGGAAGTACTTCGGCGGCCGGGAGGATCTGGATACCTTCCCGGTGGAAGTGTGCGCAAAGACCGGCACCGCTGAGCACGCCTCCGGCGGCTCTGACCACGGCGCCTTTATTTCCTTCGCTCCCATGGAGGATCCGGAGATCGCCGTTGTGATCTACGGTGAAAAGGTTGCCCACGGAGCCTCCCTGGCTCCCGTAGCCGAGGACATCATGCGAACCTACTTCGCCAAAATCGCCGCCGGCGAAGTCACCGCCTTTGAAAACCAGGCTGGATAAGAAAATCCCCCGCTTCGCTTCGAAGCGGGGTTTTTCTGAGGTAAGAAGTAATAGTGAATAGTGAATAGGTGTGGTATTTCCTTCGGAAATACTATTTAAATCCGTTTACTTCCCCGCCGGGGGCGGAAACCGGGTATAGGTTTCTCCCGGGCGGATTTTGGTCCGGCGCAGCTTGGCCAGCTGGGAGGCGGTGACCAGCTCAAAGTTCTGCTCATGGAGCATGTCCACCAGATCCAGAGCGGCCCGGACGGAACTGGCGGTCATGTCGTGGAGCACCACAATGTCCCCGTCCTTGATGGACTTCAGCACCGCCCGCTCAATGTCCTGGGTATGATCCGTGGCCCAATCCTTGGGATCCACGGACCAGCCCAAAATCGCCAGCTGACGGGCCTGGGCTACCTGCCGCACGGCGTCGCTGCAGCAGCCTCCGGGAGGGCGGAGAAACACCGGCTCACAGCCCTCTGGCAGCAGGGCCTGGGTGTCCATAATCTCAGCGGCAATGCCCCGGCGGCTCATTTCCCTCATGTTATTGTGGGTGTAGCCGTGGTAGCCGATCTCATGTCCCTCGTCAAAGATCCGCTGGGTCAGCTCCGGATAGTCCTTGATCCGGTAGCCGCACAGCAGGAAGGTAGCCTTGGCCCCGCGCTCCTGAAGGCCGTCCAAAAGCTGGCGGGTGTATTTCCCGGAGGGCCCGTCGTCAAAGGTCAGAGCCACGTATTTTTTCTGCTCTGCCCCTTTCGCGGGCAGAGGCAGCAGAGTCAGCGCTAAGAGGATCGCCAGTATTCGCCGCATGGATGCTCACTTCCTTCGAAAAATCCTTGAGTTTTGGGGGATCCTATATTCCTATTTGACGCGGCAAAGAAAATGGGGTATAGTATAAAGAGTGCGAAAAACGCTCCCTTTGGGCCGTTGGGGCCCATGGACGCCTGCCTGCCCTTCAAAACGCGGATCCATGACCGGTTTTTGAAAGCTCTGCTGGAGGCGGGGCGCAAGCCGGCGCCGCAAGGAGATGCCTTCTTGATTAAAATGAAATATGCTTATCGACTTGGTTCAGCAAAGGCTCTGCCAGTGCTGGTAAAGGAGGAATGTTCGTTGGTTCCTCCGGGCTTCCCTGAAAAATTGCAGGCTTAAGGCTGGGCAGTGATTGGGATGCTGTGTACCGATTCGGGCACTGTACCCATTCAGCGGCGAAAGGGTATACCGGCACTTACCAAGAGCGCGCCGGGAGGGGGCCGGGGAGGGCGGCTCTGGCGCGGGAGCTGGCCAGCGTTCAGCGCCTCCCCGGTCGGCTTCTTTGCTTCCTTTCTTGCCGAAACAAGAAAGGAAGGCCCCCGGCAGGGTAGGGGAGCACATGGACAAGGGAGAGGCCAAACCTTTCCCGGATTTGCAGCATACTTTCTGACAGAAACCTGGTTTTTTGCGGAAGCTGAGTTAACCAGATAAGCGTGAAATGAAATATTAAATCAAGAAATAATATTAGGCAGACACGAGTACAGGGTGGAGGGTCAAAAACCATGAAGCTGATTTGTCCCATTTGCCGGGAAGAACTGGGCCCTGGGGACGGAGGGCTGATTTGCGGAAACCGCCACAGCTTTGACCGGGCCCGGCAGGGATATGTGAATCTGCTGACAGTGCAGCAGAAGCATTCCCTCGCCCCGGGAGACACCCGGGAGCAGGTGCTTTCCCGCCGGGCCTTTTTGGAAGCCGGCTTCTATGGGCCCATTGCCGACGCTTTGATCCGGGCCGCCCGGGAGTGGGCGGCGGAGGGCGAGATCCTGGACGTGGGATGCGGAGAAGGCTACTACGCCGCCCGGCTGGCCCGGGCGCTGTCCCTGCCCCTGACGGGGGTGGACATCTCCAAGGAGGCGGTTCGCTGTGCCGCCGGGAAATACAAAGACGCCCAATGGCTGTGCGCCACGGCTGCCCATATCCCCGTGGCCGACGGCAGCGCGGGATTGATCACCAGCCTGTTTGCCCTGACCGTTCCCGAGGAATTTCACCGGATACTGAAGAAGGACGGTCTGTTCCTCCAGGTGCTGGCAGCTCCGGATCATCTGCTGGGCTTGAAATCCGTCATTTATGACCGGCTGGTATTTAAGGAAAAGGACACGATCCCCCGGCTTCCGGGCTTTGCCCTGGTGGAATCCCGGCCCATCCGGTTCTCCTTTACGGTGGAAGGCGAGCAGGTGCAAAACCTGTTTTCCATGACGCCCCATGTGTTCCGGGTGGGGAAGGCCGGGGCGGAACGTCTGGCAAATACAACAAAATTGACCGACGAAGCCAGCTGCGTGCTCAACGTGTATCGCCGGGTTGAAGAAACCGCCGAATCAATCCTCCGCGGCTGAATCCTTTGCCCGTCCGCGGGGCTGAAAATGGGAAATGCATACAGTGTTTCTCCGTTTTTGAGCCTTCGGATGAGTGGGATTTTTTCGGCATCAGCGCTTTCTTAACATTCCCCGGCGATGGTCAGCTATGTCTGGAAAATTGTCGATAAACTGAGAAAAACGCCGCTTTTGCCCTGGATTTTCCGGAAATGGGCGGCGCTGTGGAGAAATTTATGCTGAAAAAATTGCAAGCGATCTGTGATAAATTCGAGGAGCTTCAGGAAAAATCCCAGCAGCCGGACTTTTACGCCGATCCCAAAAAGGCGGCGAAGCTTTTGCGGGAAAAAAACGATTTGGAGCCCATTGTGGAATGCTACCGGGCCTACTGCCAATCCTGCCGGGATATGGAGGAGGCTCAGGAGTTGATGGGAGATCCGGAGATGAAGGAGCTGTGCCAGGAGGCCTTTGCCGCCGCCAGGGAGTTAAAGGAAACGCTGTACGAACAGCTGCAGATCCTGCTGCTGCCCAAGGATCCCAACGATGAGAAAAACGTGATCGTGGAGATCCGGGGCGGGGTCGGCGGGGAGGAAAGCGCCCTGTTCGCCGGGAGCCTGTTTCGGATGTATTCCATGTACGCCGCCAAAATGGGCTGGAAGATCGAGCTGATGAACCTGAACGAAACGGAGCTGGGCGGGATCAAGGAGGCGGATTTCCTTATCAACGGCCGGGGGGCCTACTCCCGGATGAAGTATGAGTCCGGCGTCCACCGGGTTCAGCGGGTGCCGGAGACCGAGTCCGGCGGCCGGGTCCACACCTCCACCGCCACGGTGGCGGTGCTGCCGGAGATGGAAGAGGTGGACGTGCAGATCAATCCCGCGGATATTGAAATGCAGGTCTACCGGGCCAGCGGCGCGGGGGGCCAGCACGTGAACAAGACTTCCTCCGCGGTGCGGCTGATCCACAGGCCCAGCGGCATTGTGGTGGCCTGTCAGGAGGAGCGGAGTCAGCTGCAAAACCGGGAAAAGTGCATGCGTATGCTGGCCAGCAAGCTCTACGAGATCCAGCAGGAGAAGCTCAGCAGCGAAGTTACCGGCATGCGCCGCAGTCAGGTGGGCACCGGCATGCGCAACGAGCGTATCCGCACCTACAATTTCCCCCAGGGCCGGGTCACGGATCATCGGGTGGGGCTGACGGTCTATAAAATCGATGCCGTGATGAATGGGGACTTAGACGAGATCATCAACGCCCTGGCCACCGCCGACCAGACGGAGAAGCTAAGGAACCACTGAACAAATCGTATTCGGCGGAATGCCGGATCTTTTGACCCATCCGTTCAGCTCCAAAAGCGGGAAATACATACAGTATTCCTCCGCTTTCGGAACTTTCGGCTGAACCAAAATCTCTCGGAATCCGCTCTTGCCGATTTGATCAGTGGTTCCTGAAAAACGCCAAGTAAGAAGGAGTTATCCTATGGAATATATCACCAACGCCCCGGAACAGACAGAGGCGGTGGGGGCGGCGCTGGGGAAGATCCTGGCCCCGGGCGCGGTGATCGCCTACCGGGGGGATCTGGGGGCGGGAAAGACCGCCTTTACCCGGGGGCTGGCCCGGGGCCTGGGCTGCCGGGAGCTGGTCACCAGCCCCACCTACACCATTGTCAATGAGTATTTGGGCGGACGGCTGCCTCTGTTTCACTTTGATATGTACCGGCTTGCCTCCAGCGATGAGCTGTGGGACATTGGCTGGGAGGATTATCTGGATCGGGGGGGTGTGTGCGCCGTGGAGTGGAGCGAGAACGTGGCCGACGCCATGGAGGGCGCCATCACCGTGACCATAGAAAAGCTGGGAGAGAATACCCGGCGCATCATCATAGAAGGAGGGGATCACCTTGGGGATCTTAGCCTTTGAAACCAGCGCGAAAGCCGCTTCCGTGGCCTATATGGAGGAGGGGCGGCTTCTGGGCGAGTGTTACCAGAATACCGGCCTGACCCACAGCCAGACATTGATGGTTATGGCGGAGGATCTATTAAAGCAGTGCGGAAAAACCGTGGCGGACGTGACCGCGGTGGCGGTGGCGGCGGGCCCCGGCTCCTTTACCGGGGTGCGCATCGGCGCAGCGGCGGCCAAGGGCTTTGCCTGGGGCAGAGAGCTGCCCTGCTACGGGGTCAGCACCCTGGAAGCCATGGCCCTGGGGCTGGGCATTTATCAGGGCTATGTATGCCCGGTGATGGACGCCCGGCGGAGCCAGGTTTACAATGCTCTGTTTTATGTTAACCAAGGAAGGCTGGAGCGGATTGCTCCGGATCGGGCCATTGCCCTGGAGGAACTGGCGGGGGAGCTGGCGAAGCTTTCAGAGCCGGTGTTTCTGGCGGGGGACGGAAGCGAGCTGACCTACAACGCCCTGTCCCCACAGGTTTCCCGGCTGGTTCTGCCTCCTGAGCACCGGATGCACCAGCGGGCGGCGGGGGTGGCTCTGGCGGCGGCCGGGAAGATCGCCGGGGGCGAACCTGGGGACGGCGCTTCTCTGGTTCCCAACTATCTGCGTCTGAGTCAGGCGGAGCGGGAGCGACTGGAAAAAACAAAGGCGGAAGGATAAATCTGTCCGCCTTTCAATAAAGAAATTATTTATAGAACAAGGAGAGATTTCCCATGGCATCTGTACATGTAATTGACCATCCTCTGATCCAGCACAAGCTGGCCATTCTGCGCAGCAAGGACACCTCCGTCAAGGAGTTCCGGGAACTGGTGGGCGAGATTGCCGGCCTGATGTGCTATGAAGCCACCCGGAATCTGCCCACGGAAGAGGTACTGGTGGAGACGCCTATCGCAACCGCCAAGTGCCGGATGCTGGCGGGCAAGAAGCTGGCCATCGTTCCCATTTTACGGGCGGGCCTGGGCATGGTGGACAGTATGGTCGCTCTGATCCCCTCTGCCAAGATCGGTCACATCGGCCTGTACCGGGATCCGGAAACCCATAAGCCGGTGGAATACTACTGCAAGTTGCCTGATGACATTGGCAATCGGATGGTATATGTGGTGGATCCCATGCTGGCCACCGGGGGCAGCGCTGTGGCGGCTATCAATTTCCTGAAAGCCCGGGGCTGTCGGAACATCATCATGATGAATGTCATCGGCTGTCCGGAAGGGGTGAAGGCTGTCCAGGAGGCCCATCCCGATGTGGAGATCTATGTGGCCGCCATTGACGAGAAGCTGAACGAGCACGCTTACATTGTCCCCGGCCTGGGCGACGCCGGCGACCGAATCTTCGGCACCAAATAACAAGCGCAGGGCGCTTGACCCCAATGGCGTTCTTATACACTGGTGGTAGACGTACACCATTGGGGGTCACTGGGTTACGGGCTGCGGAAATAGACGGAACCCGGGGCCTTCCGCTTCCTCTGAGGTGTTCTTTTTCTATAAACACACATCCACCGGCTCCAAAACCGGTGGATGAAACTGTTATTTGGGCGGAGCGCAGGAGCTTCGCTTTACCAGCTCTGTGTGGAGGAGGAAGGTGCTTAGGGGCACCCCCTCCATTTGGCTGGACAGAGCGCAGTAAGCGCTTTTGCCCAGCTCCGTCCGGTTCTGGCGGATGGTGGTCAGGGGCGGCGTGGTGTTTCGGCAGCGGAGCAGGTCGTCAAAGCCCAGGATGCTCACATCCTCCGGCACCCGAATGCCCAGCTTACGGCATCGGGCCAGAGCCTGAATGGCCAGTATGTCATGGCTGCACATAATGGCGGTACAGCCCTGGTTTATCAGCCGGGGCAGATGCCCGGACAGGCACTCTTCCAGATCCAGGGAATTGCCCGCCAGGGATTCGCCGTCCGGCAGGCCCTTGTCCCGGAGAACCCGGAAAAAAGCCTGGTAGCGCTGCTGGTACACATAGGCCCCCAGAGCGCTGCTCAGGTAGCCGATTTTTGTGTGGCCCAGTCCCTGGAGGTAGTTTACCGCCAGCTCCATGCCCTCGGCGTTGTCCGCCCCCACATAGGTTACCCGGGGGTTGCCTTTTACGCAGTTGTCATAGAGTACCGTGGGGGTGCGGCAGGTCTCGAATTCCTTCAGCCAGGGATCGTCCAGGCTCAGACCCAGAAACAGACCGCCCCGGTAGTTGCCCCGCATCATGTACTCGTCATAGCGGATGGAGTTTTCCAGTTCGTGATTCAGCGGAATGATGATGACCCGATAACCGGCGGGCTCCGCCATCTTGCGAATGCCCACTAAAATGTCAAAGCCAAGATCCTGGGCAGAGGCGTAGCGCATATTGGTGATGAATACGGCGATCCTGGGGGCGTCCCCCCGCAGAGGCCGGGAGTAGCCCAGTTCCACCGCTTTTTCCAGCACCAGACGACGCATGCTTTCGCTTACGTCCGCCGCTCCGTTCAGGGCCTTGGAAACGGTTCCTTTGGAAACCTTCAGGGCACGGGCGATGTCTTCCAGTGTTGCCATGGTGAACCTTCCTTCCGAATTGTGTTTCGAATAATTTCGTTTGGCTATATAGAAAAAGTATACCATAACCCCTTTGAAAATGCAATTTTTTTGGTCAATTTCCTTGAAAAAAGTTTCGAGGAAATTTCGCTTGGATTTTGCTATGGTGTTTTTTACCAAATTTAACATGGCGAATTTGGCGTTTCCGTTGAATTTTCAAAGTTTGCCCCTAAATTATTGACGAAAAGAGAGAAAAGTACTATACTTAGACATAACGAAACTTTTCGAAACAATGGCGCCCGGCGGAAGCTCCGCCGGATGGGGGATGCTATGAACTATTTTTACGGGAAACAGGATATGCCCACCCTTCGGCGGGCGGAGGAAGTGAGCTTTCTGCTGACCAATGGCCTGGGGGGCTACGCCTCTCTCACCGCGGCCTTTTCCGCCCCCCGCACAGACCAGGGGCTGCTTGTGGCGGCGTTAAAGGCCCCCAATCTGCGGATCAATATGGTTCACCGGCTCAGTGAAATTCTGCGGCTGGACGACCGGGACGAATACCTGTCCACCCAGGCCTTTGCCGACGGCCGAAGCGCCGAGGACGGCTACCGGAACCTGACCGGCTTTACCTGGGACGGCACGCCCACCTGGGTCTACCACGCCGGCGGCGTCCGGGTGGAGCGTAGGGTTGCCCTGGCCTGGGAGGACAACACCCTGGCGGTGCTCTACACCCTGGAAAACCATTCCCACAAAAGCTGCACCCTGGAGGTGGTTCCCCAGCTGAAATTCGCCCCCAAGGAGGAGGCGGTACAGCGGCTGGACAGAAGCTTTTCCTATCATCAGGGGAAGATTACCTCCGCCAGCTATACCATGTATATGACCACCGACGGCAAGGCGGAGAAGCGGCCCATGCGCTGGCAGCTGCTGGCCTATCCGGAGGACGAAAAGGACGGCCGTCCCGAGCGGGGGCTGGCAGCCTCCTGCTGTGCCGTAACCAAAACCGTGGGGCCGGGGCGGAGCCAGCGCTTCCAGATCCTCTTTTCCATGGAGGAAACCGGTCTGGTGGGCTGGGAGCTTCTGGAGAACCAGCGGCGGCGGGTGGACGACTTAGCCAAAGCCTGTCCCCTGACCGACCCTACAGCCAAGGCTCTGGCGGTGGCGGCGGACGCCTACATAGCCCGCCGGGATTCCACCGGCGCCAAGACCATATTGGCCGGCTACCCCATTTTCAGCGACTGGGGCCGGGACACCATGATCGCCCTGCCGGGGTGCTGCCTGGCCACGGGGCGGTATGAGGATGCCAGGGAGATCCTCAGAACCTTCCTGGCCTATGAAAAGGACGGCCTGGTGCCGAACCTGTTCCCGGAAGGGGACCAGGCGCCTATGTACAACACTGTGGACGCGGCTCTGCTGCTCATTGACTGCGTATGGCAATATTACCGGTGCACCGGGGATCTGGCCTTTGTGGAGGAAGCCTTCCCGGTGATGGAGCGGATCATTGCCGCTTACAAAAAAGGCACCCACCACCACATCGGCATGGACGCCGACGGCCTGATCTATGCGGGAGCCGGTCTGGATCAGGTGACCTGGATGGATGTGTGCATCGACGGCGTGCTCCCCACCCCCCGCCACGGCAAGCCGGTGGAGGTCAACGCCTATTGGTACAACGCCCTGCGGATCATGGCGGAGCTTGCCCCCATGCTGGGCAAGTCCCCCGCTTCTTACAAAGCGCTGGCAGGCAAGGTGAAAAAATCCTTTGTCCAGCGGTTCTACATGCCGGACAAGGGGTATTTGAAGGACGTAATCTCCGGCACGGAGGCGGACGAGCAGATCCGGTGCAACCAGATTTGGGCGGTGAGCATGGCCTTTACCATGCTGACGCCCAAGCAGGAAAAAGAAGTGGTGGATACGGTGTGCCGTCACCTGTACACCCCCTGCGGCCTGCGCACCCTTTCCCCCGAGGATAAAGAATATCACGGCTTTTACGGCGGCCCTCAGGTGGAGCGGGATATGGCCTACCACCAGGGAACCGTGTGGGTGTTCCCTCTGGGGGCCTACTACCGGGCCTGGCTGAAGGTCTATGGGGGAAGCGGGGAGGCTGCCCAGAGGGTTCGGGAGCAGCTGAAGGCCCTGGAGCCCATGCTCCGGGAGGGCTGCGCAGGGCAGCTGCCGGAGATTTACGACGGAGATTACCCCAGCGCCGGAAAGGGCAGCTTCGCCCAGGCCTGGAGCGTAGGCGAGCTCCTTCGGGTCTATGAAGCGTTGGAAGATTTTCAGAGGCAGTAAAGAACGAGGGCCTTGGGCCCCGAGAATAAGGAGTTAATGGATATGAAGCGTTATGCGGGCGTACTGCTGTCCGTCACCAGCCTGCCGTCCAAGTACGGCATCGGCTGCTTTGACCAGGCGGCTTATGACTTTGTAGACTGGCTGGAAAAGGCCGGTCAGCGCTATTGGCAGATCCTGCCCCTGGGTGCCACGGCACACTTCGGCAGCGACAATTCCCCCTATCAGGCCTATTCCGCCTTTGCCGGAAACCCCTATATGATCTCTCTGGAGGATCTGATCCGGGAGGGCGTCCTGACCCGGGCGGAATGCGACAGCGTGGACTTTGGGGCGGACCCGGCAAAAGCGGACTTTGACAAGCTTCACGAAAACCGGCTGGCCCTGCTTCACAAGGCCTATGAGCGCAGCAGCATCAGCCAAAACGAGGACTACCGGCGCTTCTGCGGCGAAAACAGCTGGTGGCTGGACGACTACGCCCTGTTCATGGCCTTGAAGCGGTTCTTCGGAGACGTTTCCTTCCGCCAGTGGCCCCAGGACATTCGGATGCACTGGGGATTCGCCCTGGACTACTATAACCGGGAACTGTACTTTGACGTGGAGTTCCATAAATACCTGCAATTCAAGTTCGACGAGCAGTGGGCCCGGCTGAAGGCATATGCCAATGATAAGCACATTGAGATCGTGGGCGATATTCCCATCTACGTCTCCCCCGATGGGGCGGACGTGTGGGCCCACCCGGAGCTATTCCAGCTGGATGAGAACAACCACCCCACCGCCATTGCCGGCTGTCCCCCCGATACCTTTGCCGCGGACGGCCAGGTGTGGGGCAATCCCCTGTATCGCTGGGATTACCACCGGGCCACCGGCTACGAGTGGTGGGTCAGCCGGATGTGGTACAGCTTTAAGCTCTATGACATGGTGCGCATCGACCACTACCGGGGCTTTGACGAGTATTTCTCCATCCCCACCACGGACAACACCGCCAAAAACGGCCACTGGGAAAAGGGCCCGGGCATGGAATTGTTCCACACCATCTCCTGGCGTTTGGGAAATGTGAAGGTGATCGCCGAGGACCTGGGGCTGATGACCGAGGGCGTCCGAAACCTGGTGAAGGAAAGCGGCTATCCCAATATGAAGGTGCTCCAGTTCGCTGTGGATCCGAAAGACATTGCCTGCGCCAATGATTATTGGCCCCACAACTATAACCAAAACTGCGTGGTCTACACCGGCACCCACGACAATGAGACCGTGGCCGGCTGGTATGAGGGCCTGAATGCGGAGGAACGGGGGCAGCTGCGGCGCTATATGTGCGATGACTTTACGCCGGACGCCCAGATGTACCGCAAGCTCATCAATCTGGCTCTGCACGCGGTGGCAAAGGACTGCATCATTCCCATGCAGGACTACTTAGGCCTGCCCAACACCGCCCGGATGAATATGCCCGGCACCGTAGGCTTTAACTGGCGCTGGCGTCTGATCCCCGGCCAGATCACCGAGTCCCTGGCCCGGGAGATACTGGAAGCCGTTACCGCGGCCAACCGGGCCAACTGGGACGCCCTCAACGCCGGCAAGGAACAGGATTAAGATCGGAAAAATGCAAAACCCGATACCGGGTTTTCTCATACTCCTAAAGGAGTATGAGATGAATCATTGGCTCTTACAGCATAAGGCTGTGAGCATATATATCTCATTTATAGGAGGAGTACACCCCTATGGGGCGGATCTACAATCAGCGAATTACCGGCTTTCACACCGGCGCCCTGCGGGCCTGGGGACTGCTGTTCCTGGCCGCCGGCGCCACCGGTGTCTGCATTCTGCAAAACGGCATGCTGGGCATGAATCGGCTGTCAGGCCAGCAGCTGCTGGAGATAATGGAAACCTCTGACACCGCCATGACCGCCGCCACCGTCTCTTTAATCCTCCAGGCCCTGGAAACCTGCGCCGTACCGATTTTCGCCTTTTTGATGGTGGAGGGCTTCCGGCATACCCGGAATTTCAAAAACTATCTTCTCCGGGTGCTGGCGCTGGCGGTGGTTACCGAGCTGCCCTATAACCTGACCATAGGCGGCCAATGGCTGGACCAGTCCACCAGGAACCCGGTGTTCGGCGTGGCCCTGGGATTGATTATCCTGTATTTTTACCGGATGTATCCGGAGAAAAAGGTGAAAAACACCATTATGAAGGGGATCGTCACCCTGGCGGCGGTGGTGTGGGCCTTCATGCTGTCCATCGCCTACGGCCAGACCCTGATCCTTATCGGGGCTACAGTGTGGGCCTTCCGGGAAAAACCGCTGCTCCGGGACATTGCCGGGGCCTCGGTGACGCTGCTTTGCAGTCTGTCGTCCCTGTTTTTTGTGGCCGCCCCCATGAGCTTTCTGATTCTCCACGGCTACAACGGGGAAAAGGGGGGAACCAGCCCCTGGATCAATTACCTTGCCTACCCCGGGATTTTGCTGGCGGTAGGCCTGGCGGGCGCCTATGTTTTTTGACAATATGCTTATTGACTTGGCTCAGCAAAGGCTCTGCCAGTGCCGGTGAGAGAGGAGTGTTCGTTGGTTCCTCCGGGCTTACCTGAAAAATGGCGGGCTTAAGGCTGGGCAGTGATTGGGATGCTGTGTACCGATTTGGGCGCCGCACCCATTCGGCGGCGAAAGGGTATACCAGCGCTTACCAAGTGCGCGCCGGGAGTGGTCCGGGGAGGGCGGGCGGCGAATCGCCGCGGATGATGGGCGCGGGAGCTGGCCAGCGTTCAGCGCCTCCCCGGTCGGCTCCTTTGCTTCCTTTCTTGCCGAGACAAGAAAGGAAGGCCCCCGGCAGGGTAGGGGAGCACCTGGACAAGGGATGCGTCAAAACTTTCCTGCGTTTGCGGCATACTTTCTGACAGAAAACCTGGTTTTTTGCAGAAGCTGAGTTAACCAGATAAGCATGTTTGACAAAAGGAAGGGCGTCAAAGGGAATTTTGTGGATTTGGCTGCAAAAATCAGGAGATCATCTTCATTTTTCTCACAAAACCCTCTTGCAAAACCGGAATATAGGTGGTATAATACTACCGTAAATAGGTAGGATGTAGGAAAAGAGAGGCGTCACCGCCTCTCTTTCTTGTTGATTTACGAAAGGAAGAGCTATGAAAGTAACGCAGCAAGTGGCGCAATTTGCCGAGCCTGTGGTCAAAGCCCATGGGTGCGAGCTTTGGGATGTGGAGTATGTCCGGGAGGGCAGCGACTATTTTCTGAGGCTGTATATCGACAAGGACGGCGGCGTGGATATTTCCGACTGCGAAGCCATCTCCCGGGCGGTGGATCCCATTCTGGACGAGAAGGATCCCATCGCCGGATCTTATCACTTTGAGGTCTGCTCCGCGGGGCTGGAGCGGGCGCTGAAGCGGCCGGGGGATTTTGAGAAATTCATGGGCAGCCCCATCACCGTCAAGCTGTACCGGCCCAGAAACGGCCTGAAGGAGATTCCCTGTGTGCTGAAGGGCTATGAGGACGGAAAAGTGACTGTGCAGGCCGGTAAGGAAACCATTACCTTCGAACGATCCGAGGTCGCCCTGGTGCGGCTTCGCGTGGAATTTTAAGGTCACAACCAAATACAGGAGGAATTAAAAAGACATGGCAAGAAAAAGTTCCAAGAAGCAGCCGGAAGCGCCCCAGGTCAATATCGGCGCTGAGATCTTTGCTTCCCTGCGGGAGTTGGAAAAGATCAAGGGCATCCCTGTGGACTATATGACCGAACGGCTGAAGCAGGCGCTGACCAATGCCTACCGGAAGGATCGGGAGGACCGGCGGGATGTGCCCGCGGACAACGTGGTGGTGAGCCTGAGCGAAGAGGGGCTGTCCATGCACGTGGTAAAGACCGTAGTGGAAGAGCTCACCGATCTGGCCCTGGAAATCCATATCGACACCGCCCGGCGGTATAATCCCAATGCTCAGGTGGGAGACACGGTGGCCATTCCCGTGGACATTCAGAAATTCGGCCGCATCGCCGCCCAGACCGCCAAGCAGGTGGTGATCCAGGGCATCCGGGAGGCGGAACGGGGCGTGATGTACGAGTCCTATTCCAGCAAGACCCAGGAGCTGCTCACCGGCACCGTGCTGCGCATCGACCCCGCTACGTCGGATATGTTCATCCGTATCGGCCAGGGCAGCGAAACCTCCGACGCGGTGCTCCGGGCTTCCGAGCAGATTCCCGGAGAGAAGTACGCCGAGGGCGATCTGATCCGGGTCTATGTGCTGGAGGTTCACAAGGCCAACCGGGGCCCCCTGGTTCACGTGTCCCGCACCCATCCCAACCTGGTCCGCCGTCTGTTCGAGCTGGAGACTCCGGAAATCGCCGAGGGTCAGGTGGAGATCCGCAACATCGCCCGGGAAGCCGGTTCCCGTTCCAAGATGGCCGTCCGGGCCACTATGGAGGGCGTGGATCCTGTGGGCGCCTGTGTTGGTCCCCGGGGCGGCCGTGTTGGAGCCGTTGTGGAAGAGCTGGGCGGCGAGAAGATCGACATCGTGGTTTGGAGCGAGGATCCCTGCGAGTACGTCCGGGCGGCCCTCAGCCCTGCGGACGTGGTATCCGTCACCCTGATCCCCGGCCAGAAGGCCTGCCGGGTCATTGTGCCCGACGACCAGCTTTCCCTGGCCATCGGCAAGGAGGGCCAGAACGCCCGTCTGGCGGCCCGGCTCACCGGCTATAAGATCGACATTAAGCCCGCTTCTCAGATGGAAGTACCGGAGGCGGTTGAAGAAAAAGCGGAAGAGGAATAATCGGGAAAGAGAGGTAGTCCAATGCAGAAGAAGATCCCCCAGCGGCAGTGTATGGGCTGCCGGGAGCGAAAAGCCAAGCGGGAGCTGATCCGGGTGGTGCGCAGTCCGGAAGGGACGGTATCCCTGGACTTCAGCGGCAAGAAAAACGGCCGGGGAGCGTACATCTGCCCGGATCCCGAGTGCCTGAAAAAGGCCATTCGTTCCAAATCCCTGGAGCGAAGCCTGGAGACCCCCATCCCCCAGGAGGTTTATGAGCGGCTTGAAAGGGAGATGGAGGGGCCCCATGAATAAGGCTCTGAATTACCTGGCCCTGGCCCGGAAGGGCGGTATGGCGGAGCTGGGTGAGGAGCCTGTGGGGGCCGCCGCCCGCCATGAAAAGGCCTGCGTGATCCTGGTGGCGAAGGACGCCTCGGATCACACCTGGCGGCGGGCAAAGTCCTTCGCCGCGGGCACGGATCAGCAGTGCGTCCGATTGGATGTGACCAAGGAGGAGATGGGCTTTGCGGTGGGCAGAACCAGCCTGGCCATTGCCGCCGTTACCGACCCCCAGCTGGCGCTGGAGCTGGTGCGCGCCGGCGGGGAGCCGGAGAAACACCGGGAAGCCCTGGAGGTTCTGACCGCCAAGGCGGAACAGGCCAAAAAGCGCCGCCGGGAGGCGAAAGCCCACCAGCGGAATGTGCGTAAGGGAAAAAAGAAACAGTAAGTTCGTAGACCAGCGAGACCGCTGCGGCCTGAGAAAGGCGTTCCCCTTCCCAGGCGGGGAAGCAGCGCAGTGTTTTGGAGGTGCGTTTTATCGTATGAGTTTTGTGAAGTATCGTTTGAAAGAGGTTGCGGCGGATTTCGGCGTCGCCCCCAAGGAGATCTCCGACATTCTCGGCAAGTATATGGAGCGGCCCAAGTCCAACACCCAGGTCCTGACAGATCAGGAGCTGAACCTGGTGTTTGACGCCATGACCCAGAAGAATCAGATTAAGTCATTGGAGCAGGTGTTTGCCGCTGCCGCGCCCAAAGTAGAAGCGCAGAAGGCGGAAAATAAGCCCCAGCAGCCCAAGACCGACAATAAGCCCCAGCAGCAGCGGCCTGCGGGCAAGCCCCAGCAGCCCCAGCAGACGCAGCAGCCCAAGAGCGAGAATAAGCCCAAGGAGCCGGAGCGGAAGCGGGAGCGCCGGGTGGTGGATACCTCCGCCGTCCAGGTCAACGCCAACCGTTTTGCCGATGTAGACAACCTGGTGTCCGAGAAGGTTCAGAATTACCAGGGCGGCAAGCAGCGCATCGGCGGCAAGAAGGGCCAGCAGCAAAATAAAAAGGACAACAAGTTCCGGGGCAGCAAATCCCGGAATGAAGAGCAGGAGAAGATGCGCCGCCTGCAGATGGAGGTTGCCCGGAAGGCCCCTGTCACCGTGAAGATCCCCGACGAGATCACCGTAGGCGAACTGGCCTCCCGGATGAAGAAAACCGCCTCCGAGGTCATCAAGTGCCTGATGAAGAATGGCGTTATCGCCGCCATCAACCAGACCATCGACTTTGACACCGCCGAATTCGTAGCCACCGAGCTGGGCTGCAAGGTGGAAAAGGAGATTACCGTCACCATCGAAGAGCGGATCATCGACGACCATGTGGATAC
This sequence comes from uncultured Oscillospiraceae bacterium, assembly GCA_944385535.1. Taxonomy (GTDB): domain Bacteria; phylum Bacillota; class Clostridia; order Oscillospirales; family Oscillospiraceae; genus Faecousia. Next base: position 6,314 of record CALWXR010000036.1, on the reverse strand, counting down.
CGCCGAAGAGCTGGAACCCCGGGCTCCCGTGGTGGTGGTCATGGGCCACGTGGACCACGGCAAGACCTCCCTGCTGGACGCCATTCGAAAGACCTCCGTCACCGCCGGAGAAGCCGGCGGCATCACCCAGCACATCGGCGCTTACACCGTGGATGTAAACGGCAATATGGTCACCTTCCTGGATACCCCCGGCCACGCCGCCTTTACCTCCATGCGGGCCCGGGGCGCCAAGTCCACGGACATCGCCATCCTGGTGGTGGCTGCCGACGACGGCATCATGCCCCAGACCATCGAGTCCATCAACCACGCCAAAGCGGCGGAGGTGCCCATCATCGTTGCCATTAACAAGATGGATAAGCCCACCGCCAATCCGGATAAGATCAAGGAACAGCTGACAAAATATGAACTGGTGCCGGAGGAGTGGGGCGGCGATACCATCATCGTGCCCATCTCCGCCAAGACCGGCATGGGCCTGGAGGAGCTGCTGGAAATGGTGCTGCTCACCGCCGAGGTTCAGGAGCTGAAGGCCAATCCCAACCGCCGGGCCAGAGGCACCGTCATCGAGGCCCGTATGGATAAGACCCGGGGCCCCATCGCCACCTTGCTGGTGCAGAACGGCACCTTGAAGCAGGGAGATGTGGTCATTGCCGGAACAAGCGTGGGCCGTGTCCGGGTGATGACCAACGACAAGGGCCGCACCGTGAAAACCGCCGGTCCCTCCGTGCCTGTGGAGATCACCGGCCTGGCCTATGTGCCCACTCCCGGCGACGAGTTCAACGTGGTCACCGACGAGCGGATGGCAAGAGAACTGGTGGAGCAGCGCCGTCAGGCCCAGAAGGACGCCCTGGCCAAGCAGGCCCAGAAGGTCACTCTGGACAACCTGTTCGCCAAGATGCAGGAGGGCGAAATGAAGGAGCTGCCTCTGATCGTCAAGGCCGACGTCCAGGGCTCCGCCGAAGCGGTGAAGGCCTCTCTGGAAAAGATCTCCAACGAGGAGGTTCGGGTTCGGGTGATCCACGCCGGGGTAGGCGCCATCAACGAGTCCGACATTCTGCTGGCCTCCACCGCCGGGGCCATTGTGGTGGGCTTCAACGTCCGCCCCGACGCGGCCGCCGCCATGAGCGCCCACCGGGCCAATGTGGATATGCGGTTCTACCGGGTGATTTACGACGCCATCGACGAGATCGAGGCGGCCATGAAGGGCATGCTGGCGCCCAAGTTTGAGGAAGTGGTCATCGGCCACGCGGAGGTGCGCATGACCTACAAGGTCAGCGCCATCGGTACCATCGCCGGCTGTATGGTGAAGGACGGAAAGGTGACCCGGGACGCTCAGGTGCGGATCCTGCGGGACAACATCGTCATTCACGAGGGCGAGATCGGCTCTCTGCAGCGGTTTAAGGACGCGGTGAAGGAAGTCACCGCCGGCTACGAGTGCGGCATGAGCATCACCAAGTACAACGATATCAAGGAAGGCGACATTTTCGAATGCTTCGCCATGCAGGAAGTCAAACGTTAACGGATGAATAGACGCCGCACCGCATAAGCGGCGCGGCTTTATTCGCAAAAAGAGGAAAGGAGCTTTGTATGGCATCCAATCGCATTAACCGGATCAACGAAGAGATCCAGAAGGAGCTGTCCGCTCTGCTGCGTACAGTCAAGGATCCCCGGATCCAGGACACCATGATCTCCATCACCCGGGTGGAGACCACATCGGATCTGCGCTATACCAAAGTCTATGTGAGCTTCCTCCAGGAGGAAAAGGTCAAGGAGGCCATGGCGGGCCTGAAATCCGCCGGCGGGTATCTGCGCCGCCAGCTGGGCAGCAATCTGAAGCTGCGCTACAGCCCGGAGATCGTCTGGTCTGTGGACGATTCCATCACCTACGGCGCGAAAATGCTGAAGCTGATCAACTCCCTTGAGGTAAACAAAGATGAAGATTCTGACGAAAGCTGAGTGCGCCGCTTTTCTTAAGGCCCACGACCGGTTTACCATTCTCAGCCATACCCGCCCCGATGGGGATACCATCGGCTCCACGGCGGCCCTGTGCCTGGGACTGCGGCAGCTGGGGAAAACCGCCCATGTGCTGGAAAACCGGGAGGTATCTCCCCGGTTTTCCTGGCTCCATCAGGGGCTGACCAAGCAGGCGGCCCAGCCGGGGGATACCATCGTCTGCGCCGACGTGGCCTCCCCGGGCATGCTGCCCAAGGACTTCGCCCATCTGCTGGGCGGGATCCATTTGCGCATCGACCACCATGGAAGCGCCACCTCCTTTACAGAAGAGGAGCTGGTGGAGCCGGACAGCGCCTCCTGCGCGGAGCTTGTGTGGGATGTGCTGAAGCTTTTGGGGGTGGGGATGGATCAGCCAATCGCCGAAGCGGTGTACGTGGGCATCTCAACGGATACCGGCTGTTTCCGCTTCGCCAATACCACCGCCCACACCTTTGCCACGGCGGCCCAATGCGCCCAGGCGGGGGCCAAGATGTATGAGCTGAACCAGGAGCTGTTTGAAACCAACACCCTGGGCCGTCTGAAAATCCAGGGCTGGATCGTGGATCATATGCGGATGCTTCGGGGCGGGCAGCTGGCCATGGTGGCCATTCCCAGAACCGTGGAGCAGGAGATCGGGGTCACCGAGGACGATATGGACAACATTTCCTCCTTCCCCCGGACCGTAGCCGGCGTAAAAATGGCGGCTACCCTGCGCCAGACGGGGGATGGGGAGGTAAAGCTTTCCGTCCGGGCCATTCCCGGCTATGACGCTACGGTCATTACCGCCCGATTCGGCGGCGGCGGACATAAGGGGGCGGCGGGGGCCACCCTGAAAATGGATCTGGAAACGGCGGCAAAGGCCGTGGAAGAAGCCATGCTGGCCATGTGAGCCGCCTGGCGGAAAAGTCCCCGAGCCCCACGCCCTTTGGGCGGCCTATGAGAAAGCACCCATGGGAGGAAGCTATGAACGGCATCGTAATTGTAGATAAGCCCCAGGACTGGACCAGCCAGGATGTGACCGCCCGGCTGCGGCGGGTATTCAACACCCGGCGCATCGGCCACGGAGGCACCCTGGATCCTATGGCAACCGGCGTACTGCCGGTGTTCGTGGGCCGGGCCACCCGGGGCGTAGAGTTTTTTGAGCACGCGGAAAAAACCTATGAGGCGGTGCTTCGCCTGGGGATGACCACCGACACCGAGGACATCACCGGCACGGTGCTCAGCCGCGCCCAGGCCCTGCCCACCCCGGAAGAACTGGAAAGGATACTGCCCCTTTTTCGGGGGGAGATCCTTCAGGTGCCCCCCATGTATTCCGCCCTGAAGGTGGACGGCCGGAAGCTCTGCGACCTGGCGCGACAGGGCAAGGAAGTGGAGCGCAAGCCCCGGCCCGTCACCATCCATGAGCTGACCCTGCTGGGCTATGAGAACGGGGACGCCAGGCTTCGGGTCCGGTGCTCCAAGGGCACCTATATCCGAACCCTTTGCAAGGACATAGGGCAGAAGCTGGGATGCGGCGGCTGTATGGCGGCGCTCCGCCGGGTACAGGCGGGGGAGTACACCATCGATGAGGCGGTGCCCTTGGCGGCTTTGCTGGAAACAAACCGGCCGGAAGAGTATCTTCGGGGGGTGGACACCATGTTCCGCCAATATGAGCCGGTGAAGCTGACGGCCAATCAGGAAAAGCGCTGCCGCAACGGAAATTCCTTTACCCTGCCCATTCCCGACGGCGCCTACCGGGCCTACAGCCAAAGCGGGGAATTTCTCATGCTGGCCCAGGTGGAAAATGGAGTTATGTCAACCATAAAAAGCTTTTTTGAAGTATAGGGAAAGGGCATAAGAAGAATGAACAAAGCGGTTTACGCCCTGGGCTTTTTTGACGGGGTACATATTGGGCATCAGGCGCTGCTCACCGCCTGCCGCCGTCTGGCGGAGAAGGATGGGCTGCTTGCGGGGGTTGTTACCTTTGGCAACCACCCGGACGAGCTGGTGCTGGGCAGCTCCCCGGCGCTGATCAACACTCCTCAGGATCGGGAGCGGCTGCTGAAGCAGAGGTATCACATGGATCTGGTGGTAACGCTGCCCTTTGATCAGAGGATGCGATCCATGCCCTGGCAGGACTTTCTGACGATGCTGCGCCGGGACTATGATGCCGTGGGCTTCGTGTGCGGGGAGGACTTTCGCTTCGGCGACCGGGGTGCGGGCACGGCGAGGCTGCTGGCGGACTACTGCCGCCGGGAGGGCCTGCCGTGGGACGTGGTGCCAGAGCAGATCCTGGACGGGATCCGGGTGTCCAGCACCTACATCCGAAGCCAGATCCAGACCGGGGATATGGCTACGGCGGTGCGCTTTTTGGGCCATCCCCATATCCTCACCGGCCAGGTAATCCACGGCCGTGCTTTGGGCCGCCGCCTGGGGATCCCCACCGCCAATCTGACACTGCCCGGGGGGCTGGCCATTCCCAAATTCGGGGTCTACGTCTGCAAGGCCCTGGTGGAGGGGAAGGCATACCCGGCGGTGACCAATATCGGCGTCCGGCCCACGGTGGGCGGGGAAACCGTCACGGTGGAGCCCTGGATCCTGGATTATTCCGGGGATCTGTACGGCCGGGAGATCACGTTGGAGCTCCACTACTTCCTCCGGCCGGAGCGGAAATTCCCCTCTCTGGAAGAATTGAAGGAGGAAATCTGCCGCAATGGGGAGCAGACCCGGGCTTTCTTCAAATAACGTTCACAATCCCCCCTCTTGTCTTATGGGGCAAAATGGGGTATAATACAGAAAAAATGAAATTGAGCATGATACATTACAGGAGGACTCGCCATGCCGCTGCACGACGATGAAATGAATAGACGCCGTGAAAAGCGGGAGGCCCAGCGCAAGAAGCAGGCAGCGGAGGCCAAACGGCTGCGGATCACCTTGATCCTGGCGGCTCTGGTGCTGATTCTGTGCGCCGGGGCGCTGGTGCTGCTTACCGGCGGCATCCCGGATACGCAGGAAGCCTTCGCCCAGGACACGGTGGCTGCCACGGAGGCGACCACCCAGCCCACCCAGGCCACTCAGGCCGCCCGGGGCAACGCGGAGAGCACCACCATCCACCTGAAGGCCGCCGGAGATCTGAACATCACCGACAATGTGATCAACGCCGGTGTGGCGGTGGGCGGCTATGATTACAGCCGGGCCTTTTTGGATGTGGCCGCCACCCTGGCGGACGCGGATCTTACGGTTTTGAACCTGGAGGGGAACATCTGCGGGGAACCCTACGGAACCGCCACCACCTCCGCCCCCCAGGAGCTGCTCCAGAGCCTCCGGAACGCGGGCGTGGATCTGATTCAGATGGCAAACTCCTGCGCCATTAACAACGGTCTTATCGGACTGACGTCTACCTTGCAAAATATCCGCAACGCGGGCATGGAGCCGGTGGGGGCATTCGCCAGCGAGGCGGAGTTCCAGGAGTCCAAGGGCTATACCATTACCCAGGTGGAGGGAATCAAGATCGCCTTTGTGGCCTTTACCAAGGGCCTGGGCGGACGGGGCATTCCCGCGGGCAGCGAAAACCTGGTGAACCTATTGTATGAGGACTATTCCAGCACCTATCAGAGTGTGGATCGGGATGGGATCACCAGGATTCTGAAAAATGTGGAAGCGGAAAATCCGGATATCACCGTGGCCCTGGTTCACTGGGGCAGCGAGTATAACGATGACTTCAGCGACACCCAGCAGAGCATTGTCTCCCTGATGACCAAGCGGGGGGTAGACATTGTCATTGGCACCCACCCCCATACGGTTCAGTCCATTGTCCATGATACCAAGGCCAATACGCTGGTTGCCTACTCTCTGGGAGATTTCTTCGGAGACGCCTCCCGGGCCGGTACCAACTATTCCATCATTCTGGATATTGAGATCACCAAGGACAACACTACCGGCGTTACCAAGGTGACAAACTACAGCTACACCCCCATCTACACCGTCAGCGAGACGGAAAGCGCCGACGGCTACCGCCGGGTGGTGAACATCAACCGCGCCATGGCCGCCTGGGAGGGTAACTACCTGGATAAGGTAAGCGACGAAGCCTACGAGAATATGGCCTATTCCCTTCTGCGGATCGAGGATCGAATCCAGCCGCCTGTGGAGGAGGAATAATACCCATACCCTGCTGGTCAGTCTGCCGTGGTTCATCGGGAACCACGGCAGTTTCGCTGTCAAGCTGGGGGCGCTGTGAGAAAGGAAAAAGTCCCCGGGTTTTATTTTTTGATATGCTTATCTGGTTAACTCAGCTTCCGCAAGAAACCAGGTTTTCTATCAGAAAGTATGATGCAAATGGGGGAAAG
>CALWXR010000035.1 GCA_944385535.1 uncultured Oscillospiraceae bacterium | reverse complement strand
TGGAGAAAAATCAGTAGTAATTATCTCAAAAAATCCAGTGTTTTCAATGGGTTTTTGAGTTTTACAAGAGACTATATCATCTGATAAAAAAGGAGGGCGTCCTATGAACATATTGCTGGTGGAGGATGACGCCGCCCTGGGGCAGGCTCTGGAGGAGCTGCTGCGACGGGAGGGCTACGAAGTGGCGCGGGCCGCCTGTGCCCGGGAGGCTGTGGAAAAACTGACGGGCGGGACCCATCTGGTGATCCTGGACGTGACCCTGCCGGACGGGGACGGGGTGGTCCTGTGCAAGCTCTGGCGCAGCCGGGGGATCCAGACCCCCATCCTGTTTCTCACCGCCAAGGACGAGGAGCTGGACGTGGTCCGGGGACTGGACGCGGGCGGCAACGACTACGTAACCAAGCCCTTCCGGATGCAGGAGCTGCTCAGCCGCATCCGGGCGCTGCTCCGGCGGCAGGACGGGATCGATTCGGTCATTCTCCGCAGCGGAATCCGGCTGGACAAAGCCAGGCTCCAGGCCAGTCGGGATGGGGAAGATCTGCTGCTGACGCTGACGGAGTATAAGCTCCTTGCCAGTCTGATGAGCCGCCGATCCATCGTCACAAGAACCGCCCTGCTGGAACAGCTGTGGGACGCGGACAGCCGGTTCGTAGACGACAACACCCTGTCGGTGCACATCAGCCGCCTGCGGGAAAAGGTGGGGCCGGAACGGATCAAAACCATTCGGGGGGTGGGCTATCAATGGGTAGATTGATTCTTCTTTGCGCCTTTCTGGCCTGTTTGGTGCTTCTGGGCAGGCTGCTTTTCCTGAACCGGCAGATCCGCCGTTTGACAGAGCAGACGGAAGCTTATCTGTCCACAGGCGGCGATCCCCTGGACGTGGCCCTGGGAGAGGATCGCCTTTCCGGGCTGCAAAACGCCATCGCCGACTTGCAGCAGGCCCTGGCCCGGTCCCGGCAGCTTTGCGTCCAGGAGTGCGGCCGCACCAGCCGGCTTACCGCGGACATCTCCCATCAACTGAAAACGCCCCTGACCACCCTGCGGCTGTACGCGGAAATGGACGCTTCCCCCCATATGCAAGCCAGCTTGGAGCAGATCCAGCGGATGGAGGATCTGATCCAGGCCCTGCTCCGGTTGGAGCGGCTGTGCGCCGACGGCTATCCCTTCACCTTCGGCCCCGCCCGGGCGGAGGAGATCCTGCAGGATCAGTGGCAGAGCCTTCAGCCCCTCTTCCCGGAAAAGAAGCTGACCGTAGAGGGGTCCGCCTCCATCCGCTGCGACCGGAAATGGCTGGGGGAGGCCTTTTTGAATCTGCTGAAAAACGCCTGCGAGCACACCGGGGAGGACGGGGAAATTTGGGTGTCCCTGGAGCGGACGGAAGCGGCGTTTTTCTGCGTGATAGAGGATAACGGCGGCGGCGTAGACCCCGCTGAGCTTTCCAAGCTGTTTCAGCGGTTTTACCGGGCGGAGCATCAAAAAAAGTCCGGCTCCGGCTTAGGGCTCGCCATTGTGAAAGAAATTATAGCCCGCCACCACGGGACCGTCACGGCGGAAAATGGCTCCCGGGGGCTGAAAATGACCATCGCCATGCCCATGCTGGATAAGACTCTTTCGAATTTGTAAGAAAAACGAAAGACGATCGCAAGATTCCCCTGATAAGATAGAGGCAAAAGGAGGTTATACTATGGAAATTCTAAAAGCGGACCACCTGAGCAAGATCTATCAAGCAGGGGAATCTGCCGTTTACGCCCTGAACGACGTGACCCTTTCCCTCACCGAGGGGAGCTTCACCGCCATCACCGGCCCCAGCGGCAGCGGCAAGTCCACCCTGCTTCATATGCTCAGCGGTCTGGACAAGCCCACCAAGGGGCAGGTTTTCTACCGGGACAAGGAGCTGTACCGGTACAACGACAACCAGCTGTCCGTTCTCCGCCGCCGCCGGTTTGGCTTCGTGTTCCAAAGCTACAACCTGGTCAAAGAGCTGACCGGCTATGAAAACATGCTCCTGCCGGTGATGCTGGACGGGAAAAAGCCGGACGAAGCCTACCTGAACCGGATCGTGGAAATGCTGGGGATCGGCGACCGGCTGTCCCATCTGCCGGGGGCCATGAGCGGCGGCCAGCAGCAGCGGTTCTCCATCGCCCGGGCCCTGGCCAACAAGCCCTCCATCCTCTTTGCCGATGAGCCCACCGGCAACCTGGACGGCAAAGCGGGCCGGGAGGTCATGACCCTGCTTCGCACCGTCAGCCAGGAACTGGGCGTCACCCTGGTGCTGGTGACCCACGACGGGAAGGTGGCCGAGCAGGCGGAGCGGATCATTCAGCTTTCTGATGGCCGCATTGCCGCCGACAGCGAGGTGGCCTTATGAAACGCCTGACCTATTCTTCCCTGGCCGCCGCCCGGCTTCGGGCCAACAAGCGGCAATACCTGAGTTTGGTGCTGGGGATCTTCCTGTCCATTTTCCTGGTCAGCGCCCTGATCATGGCGGTATACGGCATCTACCTGGCCCAGCTGGAAAAGCGGTATGATCGGGTGGGCTATCAGGACATGGTGCTGCTGGATAACAGCGTCACCACCCAAGAGTATCTGATGGAGTTTGGCCTGTTTGACCGGGTGGGCCACGCCTACGTTTCCGGGGTGGTCACCGACCGGAACCTGTATGTGGGCTATTACGACGAAGAGGGCCTGTCCCTGATAAATCTGACGCCCAAGGAGGGCCGTCTGCCGGAATCGCCGGGGGAGATCGCCCTGGAGGAATCCGCCCTGGACGTGCTGGACATGCAGCTGACCATTGGCGATCCGGTGGAGCTTCCCATCACCGCCATCGACGGCGGGGAGGAAACCCGGACCTATACCGTTGTGGGCATTCTTCCCGAGCGGTCGGTGTATCTGGAACGGTCTGACTTAAACGGCGTGGGCCAGTTCCCCGCCATTGTCACCAGCGGCCGGGTGCCCGCCTTTGTCCCGGGGCGGCTGGCGGAACACTGCCTGTTCACCCTGTCCCCCGGGGTATCCATGAATCAGGCTCTGGGGGTCCTCTGGGGAGAGCGGAGCAAAAGCGTCAGCATAGACTCGTCGTCCAAAACCATCAGCGGGATCACCTACATGGCCATGGCCTATATCTACGGTCTCAGCGCCTCCGGAGAGCAGGTGCAGTTTACCGGCCTGGGGAATTGGCTGGATGCGGATCGGGATATGTACACCCTCATGGCTATGGCCTTCGTGCTGGCGGCGGCTCTGATCATAAGCTGCGCCGTGGGCATCTCCGGGGCTATGGAGGGGATGCTGTCCAAGCGCCGGGAGGAGATCGGCGTTCTGCGGGCCTTGGGGGCCACCCGGCGGCAGATCCGGCGGATGTTTGGCCGGGAGAATCTCATTCTGGGGCTGGTGGTATCCCCCCTTTCCATCCTGGCCGGGTGCGCCGCCGTGTGGGGGCTGTCCCGCTTCCTTCCGGAGGATCTCATTTTCCGATTTCAGATCTGGCTGCTGCTTCCCATTGCTTTGTTCAGCCTGATCGTGATCCTGCTTGCCGGGTACCTGCCCCTGGCGCGCGCCTCCAGGCAAATGCCCATGGGGGTGATCCGGGACACCGCCATGCTTCGCCGGAGTAAGCGCCTGACCTATAAAAAGGAATTCGTCCCCGCCCGGCTGATCGTGACCCGGCAGCTGCGGTTCTATCCCACCCGGCAGCTGGGGGCGGCTGTGCTGGTGGGGCTGATGCTCCTGTCCTCGGGGCTATTCACGGTCCTGCTGCAAAATTTCCAGGATGATTCCACGGAAAATCAGGCGGGCTTTGTTGTGTACGGCGGGGGAAGAACGATCCGGGACGGCAACAATGTGAACGTCTATCTGACCCCATCCATGGATCAGCAAAGCCTGAACCAGCTGAAAGGGCTGAGCCATGTGGATCATTTGGAGATCGACCGGCATATGACCGTGACGGCGGTGTTGGACCGGGTACCCCGGTACGCCTTTTCCCCTATAGGGGCGGAAAACCACGGCATGCTGGACGAGGAACAGTTTCAGGAGACCTTGACCTACTGCCTTGAAAGCGACGCGGCCTTCTATGAACAAACCTGGGAAACCAGCCGGAAAGACTATCTGCAATTTCTGGAGGATCAGAACATTTCCGGCCAGGCCTTTAACATCGATCTGGTCACCATTGAATTAAGCGAGGAAAACCTGGAACGGCTGTCCCTCTATATAGAATCGGGAAAAATCAACGCCGACGCTGTCAACGCCGGGGAAGAAGTGATCCTGCTGGCCCCGCAGGTCTGGATGAAACCATATGAACGCGGCGGTTACAAGATGTGGCCGTCGGAGGAAGACGTCAACATGGACCCTGACGGAGAAGACGCGGTTCTGGTGGCCTGGAACGACGCCTTCACCGCCGGCCAGAGCCTGCCCATTTTGCAGCTGTACAAAACCGAAGAAGAGGGTCCGGTGACCCGCCGGGACGCCCAGGTGACGGTGGGAGCTGTGGTCTCCCAGTACGCCAGGCTGAGCAGCTTTTCTTCCACCCACGCCACGATCCTGACCACAGAGCAGGGCCTTGCCAACATGGGCCTGCGGATGGAGGGGCTGTACAGCGTGGAGGTGTATCCGGAGGGGAACCTCTCCCAGGAAGAGGAACAGACTCTGGAGCGGCAGATCAACGCCATTGCCCGCCGGGCGGAAGGATGCACCGTACTGAACCTGATGAAAAGCTACCGTGAGCAGGCCCAGGCCAACCGGCAGATGCTCCTGCTGTGCTTCAGCGTGGCGCTTCTTTTCTTCGCGGTGGCGGTGGGGATGATCGTCTCCTCGGTGACCCGCAGCTTAAACAGCGAGGGCCGGACCATCGGCATGCTCCGGGCCGTGGGGGCGGAGGAAAAAACCCTTTTATCCGCTTACGGCGGCCAGATTTTCGCCGCCGTAGGGGGCGGCATGCTCCTGAGCCTGGGACTTGTGGGGATGCTGGTGCTGTTTTCCCTGCTCCAGAGCCTGCGCTACAGTTCTCGTCTGTCTCTTTCCCCCCGGGAGCTGCAGATGCTGATCGGCATCGGACTGGCCATTTTGCTCATGTGGGCCGCCTGTTACCTGGTTTGCCGCCTGCTTTTACGCCTGCGCATCCGGGAGATCGTGAACAAAAGCATTATCGAGAATATCAGGGAGCTGTGAATATGAAAAAAATACTTTGTCTCCTGCTGCTGGCCCTTTTGACGCTGACGCTTCCCCAAAAGGCGGAGGCGGCGGAATTTACCCTGGATCCCTACGCCAAAACCAGCGGCATGGATCGTTCCTGGTATCAGGGCTACAGCCCTTCCGTTGAAAGCAACACCATGACCCTGTGCTTTCCCATGCGCTCGGACAGCTTCGCCGGAACCCTCACCGCTTCCATTGCCCTGGACGATCCCAACGTGTATCTGCTGTCCGGACGAACCTGGGAAGCCAGGGTATACGGCCGGGACGGGCTGTACCCTGTACGGCTGTATCTGCCACTGAGGGAGGACCGGCGAAACGGAGACTACCCCGCCACCATCACATTAAAGGGCGTAGACGAAGACGGGACAGAGCTGGTGCAGACCTTTCCCTATGTAATCCGCATCCGGGACGGCTGGAGCAATCCGGAAACCTTGGAGCCGGTGATCTCCGATATGACCGCTTCCCTGGATGTGGGCAGTCCGGGCAGCCTGACGCTGACCATTTCCAATCCCACCACCACCCTGTCCATGGCGGCGGGCACGCTCACCGTCACCGACGCCGCCGGGGAGGTCCTGATGGATGGGGCCCATCAGGTGGAGGTGCCGGAAATTCTTCCGGGGCAGCAGGAAACCATCACCGTTCCCCTGACCGTGAAGAGCACCGCCGCCATCTCCCAGCATGTGCTGGAGGTCGCCCTGAACTATCAGGTTCTGGGCAGTGACGTCCAGTGGAAGCAGAGCTTCACCGTTCCCGTAACTCAGGCCATCCGCCTGGAGCAGGGCGGTGTCCAGCTGCCCACCGCAATCGCGGGAGAGCTGGGAACCATGACCCTGCCCCTGATGAACATGGGCAAGGGGGAACTGCAAAACGTGCTGGTGACGCTGGAAATGGAGGACGTGCTGGAAAGCCAAAGCGTGCTGGTGGGAACCATCGCCCCAGGTGAGACCAAGCAGGCCAAGCTGACTTTCACGCCCCGGCTGGATTCGGCGGGGGTTCACACCGGAACCGTCACCGTCACCTGTGAGGACGCCTACGGCAACATGGACAGCCAAATCCTGGACGTGTCCCTGACCGTGGATGAGCCGCTGCCGGAGGTGGATATGTCTCAGGAGAAAGAAGAAAAGACGACCAGTCCCGGAACCGTCGTCCTGATACTGCTGTGCGTTCTCCTGGCGGCGGGCCTGATCCTCCAGGGAAAGCTGCTCACCGGCAAGCTTCACAAGCTGGAAGAAGAACGACTGTAATGAAATCCGGACAGGATAAAAATCCTGTCCGGGTTTTGTTTCGGAAAAGGGAGATACCGGTTGCAAAGAGGCTGGAAACATCGTATAATAATAGGCGCGGAGCAGCGGCAGCGCTCTTGAAAATCCGGCGTCTCCGACCAAGGATCTTATGTTCTGCCCCGCGTCAGAATACACAAAGGACACACAGGAAACAGCGGCATAGTGCCGCCCAGCCTTTTGGGAGGAATGATTATGGATTTGTTTGATTCTTTCAGCAAGAAAACAGCGGAAGCCGCCGCCAAAGCCATGCGCAAGGCCCAGGATCTGGCGGAGCTGACGAAGCTCAACGCCCAGATTGCCGAGGAGGAGCAGACCCTGCGGAATGTCTATTGTGAGATCGGAAAGCTGTATGTTTCCCTCCACTGTTCCCAAGACGCGCCGGACTTCGCCCCCATGATCGCCGCCATTCACGCCGGGGAGGAAAAGATCCGTCAATACCAGGATCAGATCCAGCAGATCAAGGGCGTCCGGCAATGTGAACGCTGCGGTGCGGAGGTATCCAGCGACGCCGCTTTCTGCAGCGCCTGCGGCTCCCCCATGACAAAGCAGGCTCCCCCCAGGGAAGAGGCGGAGCAGAACCCGGAAAAAGAACCGGAAGAAGCGGCCCCGGAAACTCCGGAATCCATGGAGAACCCGGAACCCATGGAAACCACGGAGAACCCGGAACCCCCGGAGAACCCGGCCCAGTCCTGCGTCCAAGAGAAGGATACCTGCCCGGAGCCCCAGAGCGGGGAGTGATCCTTCCCCAAGCCGGACGATTCCCCCGGCGGCAGGGTTTTTTCAGGGACTGGTTTCCCAAAATAGTATTGGCGGGCCCTTCGGGGCCCGCCGTTTGTGTGTGTATGGTCATTCTACCCTCTTGATCCCATAGGCAAGATAAGAAGATCAGCCCATGTAAGCGGCCAGCTGCTCCTGAGCGCCGGCTACAAACTCGTTGATGCCGGCCTCTTCCAGCTTCTCCAGGAACTTGGGCAGCTCGGTGGCGGGATCCACCGCGCCGGACATCAGGTTGAAGGCGTACTCCGCGAATACGTTGGAGATGGCGCCCATTTCGGTGTTGTAGGGGGAGGAGTCGAAGATGAAGCCGCCCAGAGGCAGGGTTTCCGCGGAGTCGTAGTAAGCGGAGAACCGATCCCAGAAGTCAACGCCCTGCTGGTCGGTGGGAGGCAGGATCCGGATGTTGCCCATGCCGTTGGTCCAGGGGGAGTAGTTGGCCCGGTTCTCCTGGATGAAGGTAATGGTGCCGTCGGCGTTGGTGTTGTAGGTGAAGCCTTCGGTGCCGTAGTTCAGCATGGTCATCAAAGTGGGGTCGGTGTTCAGCAGGTTCAGGAACATGAGAGAACGCTCCGGATTCTTGGAAGCGGCGGAGATGGCCACCATGGCCCCCTGGCCGGAGGTGCAGTCCATGTAAGGCGCGGTCTCGGGAACCATCCGCACGTCGATGCCCCGGGCGGTGGAGTAATCCAGCTCACAGCCGAAGGCATAGGACTGGGTACCGAACAGGTACTCACCGGCGGACTGGGTGGCGGTCCGGTAGTCGTTGGCGGTGGCGGTGGACTGGCAGCTGGGGGAAATGAAGCCCTTCTGCGAATACTCGTAGGTCTTGGCGGCGAACTTGGCGAATTCCTCGGTGGCGAACTTGTTCACGATGGTGCTGCCCAGATCCGTGGAAGGATGCTCAGCGTCATAGTAGTAAGACAGAACGCTGCCGGTGGAAATGTCGCCGGTGATGATGCTGGAGTGGGTGACCATTCTTTCCAGAACCGCAGGCTCGATGAGCAGGGGTAGAAATCCTTGCCCTTGGCGTCCTTGGCCTTCTGGAGCATTTCCTCGAATTCGGCGGAGTAGTAGTCCAGCCCGGCCTGGCAGACCGCGTCCACATCATAGCCCAGCTCGGCCAGCAATGTGCCGTTCACGTCCCAGCAGTTCTGGGTGGCGGTGTCCTTCAGGCCGGGAACGGCGTAGATGCCCATGCCGTCGTAGCCGTTGGTCTTGGCGCATTCCCAAATGCCCTGGGGAATGGTGTCCAGCAGGTCGGCGCCGTAGGTGGGCAGCAGGTCGTCCAGCTTGACCCAGTAGCCGTCCTTGGCGTACTTGTTGTACTCGTTGGCGGACCAGTTACAGGTGAAGTACATGTCTACGTCGGTGTCGCCGCCGGTCAGGGAGGTGACCACGCTGGCGTCAAAGTCGCCCCAGGTGCCCCAGATCACTTCCAGAGTTACATTAAGCTTCTCAGCCAGATAGGCGTTGACTTCCTTCAGAACGGTTTCGGAAGCATCCGGGGTCACGGTGTTGCCGTGAAACCAGATCTTCAGGGTGACCGGCTCCAGAGCGGGCTCCGTCTCGGCGGGCTGGGTTTCCTTTGCAGGCTCGTCCGCCTGTGCGGGGGGCGCGGTTGTTTCCGGGGGAGCGGAGCTGCCGCAGGCTGCCATGCCCAGGATCATTGCCAGAGCCAGGAGCATTGCCAATAACTTTTTCATGATTCATCCTCCATTTTATCATATTTTTATTACCAAAACAGCTGAAACAGCTGTATCAGCCCTTTACAGATCCCACCGCCAGGCCGGCCACGATGTAGCGCTGGAAGAAGGGATAGGCGCAGGCGATGGGCACCACGATCAGCACCACCAGCACCATCCGCAGGGATTGGCTGGGCAGCTTTGCCGCCTCGTTGATAGCCGCCGCCCCAAGCTGGCCCGCCATTCGGTTTAAGTAGTCCACGTTATTTTGAAGCTCCATCAGCAGCGCCTGCAGAGGCTGCAGGACCTTGTTCTGCCGGATGTACAGCAGGGAGTTGAACCAGTCGTTCCAGTAGGCCAGGGCGTTTAGCAGGGCGATGGTGGCGATGCCCGGCTTGGCGATGGGCACCACGATGCGAATCAAGGTGGAATACTCCCCGCTGCCGTCGATGGTGGCCGCTTCGATCAGCTCCATGGGCACCGAGCTTTTGAAGAAGGTGCGCATGACGATGATGTTAAAGGGGCTCACCAGCAGCGGCATGATCAGGGCGGCGTAGTTCTCGCTCAGGCCCAGCAGCTGGCGGCTGACAATATAGGTGGGAACCAGGCCGCCGCCGAAGATCATGGTGAAGAAGCTGAGGAAGTTGAAAAAGCCCCGAAGCCTGAAGTCCGGCCGGTACAGAGCGTAGGAATACATGGCGCACATGGCGGTGCTCAGCACCGTGCCGATGACGGTGATCAAAATGCTGTTGAAATAGGACCGCCAGATCTGGGGCAGCTTGTCAAGGGCGTATTCATAGGCCTCCGTGCTCCAGGATTGGGGCATAAAGGAATAGCCGATCTCCCGGATGGAGCTTTCCGAAGAGAAGGAAATGATAATGACGAACAGAAAGGGGATGATGCAGCAGACGGAGAATACGCCGATGACGCAATGGAATACTGCCTCGGTGCCAACGCTGACGGAATTTAAGCGATGGTTGGGTTTACGTTTCTTTTCAGACATACCCGCCGCCTCCTTAGAACATACTGCTGTCGGCATCGATCTTCTTGACAATGCCGTTGGCGGTGAGAATGCATACAAAGCCAAGGACATTTTGCAGCAGGCCCGCCGCCGAGGACTGCCCCGGGTCGCCGGTGGCGGTGTAGGCCCGGTAGACGTAGGTATCGATGGTCTGGGTCACGGAGAACAGGGAGCCGTTCTGCATAGGCACGTTGTAGAACAGGCCGAAGTCCGAGGCGAAGATCTTGCCCACGTTCATAATCAGCAGAATGCAGATCATGGTCCGCAGGTGGGGGATGGTCACATACAGGGTCTGCTGCCATTTGGAGGCCCCGTCGATGGCGGCAGCCTCATACTGGTTGGCGTCAATGCCGGTGATGGCAGCTAAGTACAGCACTGTGGAGTAGCCCACGTTCTTCCAGAGATTGGCAAACACCAGGATAAAGGGCCAGGGCTCCGGGGTGGTGTACCAGGAGATGGGGGTCTCCCCCGCCGCCTCCTGCATGGCGGGAATCATACCGTACTGGGCGTCCAGGAAGGCGTTCAAAAAGTAGCTCACCACCACCCAGCTGAGAAAGTACGGGAAGAACATCATGGTCTGGTAGGCCTTCTTCACGAACTTCCGGGTAAACTCGTTCATCATAATGGCAAAGGCCACAGGGATGATGATCCCCAGAATAATAAACACCAGGTTGTAGGCCAGGGTGTTGCGGATCATGACCCAGGCGCTGTCGGTTTTGAACAGGAACTCAAAGTTTTGCAGTCCCACCCATTCGCTGCTGATTAAATTGCTGATGAAGGAGGGGTTCCGGGGGTTGACCTTGTAATCCTTAAAGGCCAGAATGATGCCCCCCATAGGCAGATATCGCAGCAGCAGCAGCCAGATGGCAGCCGGCGCTACCATGGTCAGCATGACCATGGTCTTTTTATGCTTTTCCCATTTGGCGGAAGCCGTCTTTTTCGGCTTCTTTTTTTGAATTGACACAGCCATCGCTTCTCACCTGACTTTCAAAAACGGGGATGGTAGCGGCGAACAGAGGATCTGTTTACTAATATTTTACCTTCTCCCGCTCCATAAGTCATGAGACGGCCTTGTTCTTTTTTGCTTTTGGTTGTGAGTTTTCACAATTTACAAAGCAAAGCCATCCATTTGACCGTCAGTTTTCACAATTCCCCCGTTGGGCGCAAAAAAAGAAGGCCCCCCAGGACCTTCTCAGAGTGTAGAAAAACCTCTGGCGCGGCAGCGCCCAAGGCCCCCTTGTGTAAATGGGGCTGTCACGCGAGCAGCGTGACTGGGGGATTGTTGCAGAACAATGTTATCATTTCGCCGGAAGCATATGCGAATTCGCAGCATTCTACCGCACAATCCCTCCGGCACGGCTTACGCCGCGCCACCTTCCTTTACACAAGGGAGGCTTTGGTGCAGTGCAAATTGGTAAACATCTACACGACGATTTACTTTTTTAACGCTCCAAGGAGGTCCCCCGGGGCCTCCTTGAATTTACTTCATGGCGTTTCGGTATTCATTGGCGCTTTTTCCTTCCAGCTTTTTAAAGATTCGGGCAAAATGGGCGGTATCGGCGTAGCCCACCAACTCCCCCACCTCTCCGATCTTCAGCCTGGGATCCTGAAGCAGCTCCTTGGCCCGTTGGATCCGAACAGAATTGAGGATGTCGTAAAAGCTCTTCCCCGTATGGCGGTTCAGCAGCTTTGAAAGATGCCACTGGGACACGTAGCAGCAGTCCGCCACGGTTTGCAGGGTCAGCTTGTCGGCATAGTGGGCCTCGATATAGGCCATGGCCTGATTGACGATGAAGCTGCCGGTGTACTGCCCCGGCTCCTCCCCCTCCTCCTGGGGCAGTGTCTTGAGCCGGGCGGTCATGGCTTTCAGGGCCTCGTTGATCTCCTCCATTTTAGAGGGCTTCAGCAGGAAGCGGCTGACTCCCAGCCGGATGGCCTCCTGGGCGTAGGCAAAGTCCCGGTAGCCGGTGAGCACCGTCACCTGCATATTGGGAAATTCGCTGTGGAGGCCCGCCAGCATGGTCAATCCGTCCACACCGGGCATGCGAATATCCGTAAAGAGAATATGCGGGCGCAGCCGGCGGATCAGCTCCGCTCCCTCCTGGGCATCCCCCGCGGTGCCCACCACCTGGCAGCCAAACTCCGCCCACTTCACCACCCGGCGCAGACCTTCCACAATAATGTTTTCATCATCCACAAGAACCACACGGTACAAGAAAAGCCCCCCTCTTATCTTTTGTCAGGATCGGTTGCGCTCCATCGCGGAGGTCACCGCCTCTTCCGCTGTCATGGCCCCGGTGACCACGTTCTGAATGTTGGCAAACAGGTCGCTTTTGGCCTGGGCGCTGATGGTATCCTGCACCGCCGGACTGACATAGGTGAGATTGGCGTTGGTCTCGGCGGCGGACTGCTCCAGAGTGTTCAGGCCCACAGGATCCGCGCCGTTTTTCAGCGCCGTGACCTCGGTTCTGACAAAGGAGCTGAGCATTTCGTCAGAGGTGAGCATGGACACAAATTCCACCGCCGCCTCCCGCTGTTCCGGATCGTTCCAGGCCCTGCGGGTGATGAAGTAGCCCATGGAAATGCCCCCGATGGCTTCCGTAGCCTTCCGTTCCCCTTTGGCGGGCACATAGCGCACCACCATATTTTTCAGGTTCTCCCCATAGCGCTGGGTCAGGGATCCCACCTGCCAGGAGCCGTCGATCAAAAAGGCCGCCTTCCCCTCCCCGAACAGGGCGCTGGTTTCCGCGTCGGAGGCGGTCAGGGTATTTTCCGGGAAAAATCCCCGCTGATACAGATCCTTAATGTCGTTCAATGCCGCCACCCATTTCCGGGCAGCCTGGTTGTCCACCAGCTCCCCCTGGGCGTTGACCCGGGGGACCTGCAAATGATTCTCCGCGGTGCCGTTGTTCATCACCGCGAATTCAAAGACATAGTGGGGCACCTCCACCAGAGAACAGGCAATGGGCACATAGCCCTTATCCTTGATGGTTTCGCAGTCGGTCAGAAACTGCTCCCAGGTGTAATCCTCCCCGGGCACCGCCACACCGCAGCTTTCCAGCACGGCGGTGTTGACAAACAAATTCTCCCAATAGCCGTAGGCGGGCACCGCGTAGTGCTTTCCGTTGGCGGCCTGGGCCAGCATGGACTGCTTCATATTCCCCGCGTAGTCCGGGTACACCTCCCGGATCTCCTCAATGGACACCACCCGCCGGGCGTTGATAATGGGCTCCGCGTCGGCGTTGGTGAAGAAAAACAGCACATCCGGTTCCGAGCCGGTTTCAAAGTCCGCCAGCACCTTGGCTTTCCAGCCCTCGTTGGAGGTGGCGGAATTGTCGATCACCCGGTTTCCGGTAGCCGCCTCATAGGCCGCCACCGCCGCCTCGAAGTCCGACCGGCTGCCGTCGTCGCCGCCGTAGGAGGTGACCACGGTGATCTCCACCCCTTCCTCCGGCTCCGTCCTGGAGTATACCGTTTCGGAAAGATCCTCCCCGGCGCAGCCCCCGGTCAGGAGCATGGCCAAAATCAGCAGGGCGGCCAACCCTTTTTTCATATCCGCTCTCCCCCTTTTTCCGGATAATCCGGTCATTTTTATCATTATAGCGCACTTTTGGCCCAGGGAACAAGGGCATCTCTTGTCCAGACTTGCCAATTATTGACTGAAGTTGTCTATTTTTGTTTCTCCATGTCAAACAGGGAAGGTAACCCGTGCCAGGACAGAACCGGGGCGGACTTCCGCCAGGGTCAGCGCTCCCTGTTCCCCGTAAATCAGGCGCAGCCGCCGGCTCACATTGCGCAGTCCCACCCGGCTGCCCTTCTGGGTTTCGCCGGAATCGGACAGGAGCTTGGCGATCCGCTCCTTATCCTGTTGGGTCAGGGTGCCGTCATGCTCCACTTCCAGGTTCATACGGCCCTCCGCCACATAGACCCGCACCCACAGATCCCCGCCCCGCCGGGCGGTGATGTCATGCTCCACCGCGTTTTCCACCAGGGGCTGGAGGATCATTCTGGGCACCATCCGCTCCAGGACGTCTTCCTGAATCTGCTTATGAACCCGGAAGCCCTCTCCCAGCCGCTCATGAATGATGTACAGGTAGGCGTCCACATAGCCGATCTCCTCCGAAAGGGCGATTTTGGTACGGCCGTCCCGATCCAGAGCGGCGGTCAGCATGGTGGACAGGGCCTCGATCATGGCGCTGACCCGGTCGTTTCCGGCGATCCGGGCTTCCCAGTTGATGATCTCCAAAGTGTTATTCAGAAAATGGGGATTGATCTGGGATTGGAGGGCCTTGATCTGGGCCTGCTGGGTGGCCTGCTGCTCTAAGTAGGAGCGTTCAAACTGCTGCTTCAGCTCCACGGACATGGCGTTGAAATTCTCATACAGCCGGGCAAACTCCTGATTGGGGGCGGCTTCTTCGATCTGATAGCCCCGCCGGCCGGCCCGAACCTGCTGGTTGGCTTGGGCCAGGGTCTCCATGGGCCTGGTAACATGCCGGTGGAACATGGCAATGGTGACGATCAAAAGGGGCAGCACCATCACCGTCACCAAAAGGGCGGCCCATTTTGTCCAGGGGTTCTCTCCCCAGAAGTTGCTGCCCTCCAGTTCCCCGCTGAAGGCGATGGTGTGGCCGTCCGCTTCCATTTCGTAGTACACATCTCCCAGCCAGTCCTCCTGGGTTTGGCCGGTCAATTCCCCGCCGTCCTCGCTGAAGGAAAACAGCCATCCGTCAACGCTGTAGCGGGGATTCTCCACCCGGTTCACCGCGCTTAAGGACCGGAAGAAGTTCTCCGGCTGCATCATCATCACCACGCCGCCGTAAGGCCGGAAGGTACTGTCCAGAAGATTTCTTGCCATATACAGCTGCCCGTCTATCACCAGGAAGCGGATCTGGGTATCCGCGTCCGCCATTTCCTCCATGATCTGCCCGGTACAGGCCTGACACCGGCGAAGCAGGCCGTAGCTGGTGGTGCCGTCGCTGAGGACATAGGCGTTGGCGTCCGCCTCCCAAAAATAGATAAACACCGCCTGATAGTTTTCCTGACGGGTGAAGCTCTGGCTTAAGTAATTGCTGACGGCGCCGTAAAGGGACGCGTCGCTGCCTCCCCGCTGGAAGTCCTGGTAAGCCTGGCGCACCACGCCGTCATAGGACACGGCCTTGGAATCGTCAATGGCGTTTTCCAGCTGCATCTGCATCAGCTTCAGGGCGTTGGCCGCGCTGGTATCAATGTCCTGTTGAACGCTTTGCCTGTAGTTTCTTCCAAACATCACGCCCGCCTGGATCAGGATCACCAGAATCGGCAGAACCCAGCAGACCAGAATGATGGTCAGATATCCGGTACGCAGGGAGATCTGTCGTTTTTTCATAAGCTTACCCCTCTCTTTTTCCAGTATAGCATACATTTGGGGAAAAGGATATCAAACACACAGCCTCTTACGGCCAAAGAGGCTGCCCGGCTTCCAAAACCGTGCCCCGGGCAGCCTTTTCGCCTTCCCGGGGCACGGTGTTCTTTTCCCTATTGACCCCGCCGCTTTTGGCTGCAAACTTGTCCGTATTACAGCCCCAGATCCTTCCGCCAGAGCCGGATGTACTCCCGGGCCTGGGCAGGGCTCTCCCCTTCCGCGGCGAAACGCAGCAGAGGCTCCGTACCGGAGAACCGGCAGATCACCCAGCTTCCGTCGGCAAACCGCAGCTTGCAGCCGTCCCCCCGGTGGATCTCTTTCGGCGCTTGTCCAAAGTCCGGCAGCTGACGCTCCACAAACAGCCGCTGCTCCAGCTCCTCCTTCCGGGCCTTGGTCATGGCAGCCGCGTCCTCTTCATAATAAAGCTTGCCGTATTTGTCCGTAATCTCCTGATACAGCGCGGAAACGGATTTTCCCGTCACCGCCAGCATCTCCACCAGCAGCACGGCGGCGTAGATGCCGTCCTTACCGGCAATATGGCCCCGGACCGCCATACCGCCGGAGGATTCGCCGCCGATGACCGCGTTGGTTTCCGCCATTTTGGCGGAAACATGCTTAAAGCCCACGTTCACCTCGTAGCAGCGTTCTCCCATATCCGCCGCCACCCGGTCCAGCAGGTGGGTGGTGGAGTTGTTCCGGACACAGGGGCCGGTCCAGCCCCGGTATTTCAGCAGATAGTAGTAAAGCAGCACCAGCAGGGTGTTGGCATGGAGAAAGTTCCCCTTCTCGTCAATCACCCCCAGCCGGTCCGCGTCCCCATCGGTGGCAATGCCAAGATTGCACCGGTTCTCCACCACGTAATTGCTGAGCATCTTCAGGCTTTCCGCGCTGGGGGCGGGCATTCTGCCCCCGAACAAGGTGTCGTGCTGCTCGTGGATTACGTCCACATCGCACCGGCAGGTCATTAGAATGGTTTTCAGGCTGCTTTGGCTGACCCCGTACATGGGGTCGATGGCGATCCGCAGCCGGGCGCGCTTGATCTTCTTCATGTCGATCATCTGAAGGATGCTGTCGATGTACTCATTAAAGGGATATCCTTCCCGGATGAGGCCCGCCTCCCGGGCCTGCTGATAGTCTATGCTTTTCACATCCTCCGGCTTCAGCAGGGCGATCTGTTCCTCGATCCGCCTTGTAACCTGCTCGTCCGCGTCCCTGCCCCCCTGGGTGAAGATCTTAATGCCGTTGTAAATGGCCGGGTTGTGGCTGGCGGTAATGGCCAGGCCGTAGGGAAGCTCCATCTGCTTCACCGTAAACATAATCAAAGGGGTTGGGACAGAGCGGTTGATAACGAAGGGATGGAAGCCGTACCCCGCCAGCACCTCCGCCGCCCAGAACATGGCCTCCTTGGACAGAAACCGCCGGTCATAGCCCAGGCAGACGGTGGCCCCGCCGTGGCCCTCTTTTCGCATCAGATTGGACAATCCCGCCGCCACCAGCCGGATATTCTCTTTGGTAAACCCGTCGGCGATGATGGCCCGCCACCCGCCGGTACCGAATCGGATCATAAACCCACTCCCTCTCTTTTTATTTCCTCAGCCCATGACCACTTCCGCCCGGCAAACCGTCCCGGCGGGCAAGATGGGCAGTTTTTCCAGATTCTCTCCCTGGGCAGTGATGGAGATAACCCCCTTTTCCACCCCCTTGGGATTTACCACATGGATATGGTAGACAGCCCCCCGCCACTTCCGGGTGACGGTGAATTCCCTCCAGTCCGCCGGGATGCAGGGATCTACCACCATGCCGTCAAAGTCCGGGCGAATCCCCAGCAAATACTGCGTCGCCGCGTAATAGGCCCAGCCGGAGGACCCGGTCATAAAGGGATGCCTGGCCCGGCCGAAGGCGGTGTGATCCCTGCCCACCACAAACTGGCAGTAGGCGTAGGGCTCCGCCTGGCGAATTTCGATCCTATCGTTCTGCAGGGCCGGACACAGGGCGTTGTAGAACTTCATGGCCCGGCTTCCCCGGCCTAACATGGCTTCCGCGCACCAGGCCCAGGGGTTGGGATGGCTGAAAATGGCCCCGTTTTCCTTCAGTCCCGGATAGACCCGGGTGACAAAGCCGATGCCGTCGTCAGGCTTGGTAAAGCAGGGAGCGTTGAGCATAAGGCCGTAGGGGGTAAACAGGTATTCGTCCACGCTGTCCATGGCGGATAAGCCCCGCTCCCGGTCCGCCACCCCGGAAAGCACCGCCCAGGTGTTGCTCTCCATATGAACCCGGCCTTCGGTATCCCCCTGGATGCCGATCTTCCGGCCGTCGGCGGTGATGCCCCGGATGTACCACTTGCCGTCCCACAGGACCCGGCGGCAGGTTTCCTTCACCCGGTCCGCCATGGCCCGGTAACGGTCAACGTCCTCCGTCCGGCCCAGGGCCTTTGCCAGAGAAACGAAGTGATCCAATGCCCAGTGATGGAGGAAGCTGACCATGGCGCTCTCCCCGCCGCCTAAGTTCAGGCAGTCGTTCCAGTCCGCCCGCAATCCCCTGCAGATGCCGTTTCGCCCCACCTGCCGGGCGGAAAAGTCCAGGATCCGCTTCATGTGGTCATAAACCGTATCCTGGCCCCCGTCGGCGTAGGTGACGATCTCATTGGGAAAATCCAGATCCCCCGTCTCCCGGACATACTGGACAATGGCTCCGATGAGCCACAGGGCGTCGTCGGCGCAGGCGTCCTTCAGTCCGTGGATAATTTGGCTCTTGTCCGGGGTGGGCACCACCGTGGGGGACTTGAAGGAAGGCTGTTTTTCCTCCTTCCGGAACCACCTGGGCTCAAACAGGTGCAGGCCGTAGCCCTCTCTGGTCAGGGCCTGAAGCAGCTCCAGAATCCGGTCCCGGCACTTGTCCGGATTGGAGTGGGGGATCATCATGGCGTCCTGGGCGGTATCCCGGTAGCCCAGGCCGGTGCGGCCGCCCACCTCGATAAAGGAGGTGAACCGGGAGAACATCACGTTGATCTCGCTTTGATACAGGTTCCAGATGTTCAGCTCCGTGTTCATCCCCTGGTTGGGGGTGGATACCTGCAGGCAGCTTAATTTTTCTTCCCAGAATTTCCCCAGCCGGGCAAAGTCCTCGTCCACCTTCTCCCGGGTGTATTTTTCCCTCATGGCCTTGCCCGCTTCGATCCCCCCTTCTCCCAAGAGGAAGATCAGCCGGGCCTCTTCCCCGGGCCGGAGGGTAATGTCCTTTTTCAGCACGGCGCAGTGGTTGCCCCCCTTTTCCTGGGAGCCTTGACAAACCCCGGTCTCCACGCCCAGGGGATTCTTCTCCGTGCGGTAGGGGCCCAGGAAGGTCTCCCGGACGCTGTCAAAGCCGTCGGGATCGAAATCGGCGGTAAAGAACTGGTAGCCGTCCTCCTCATAGTACAGGTCGTTCTCAATGACGCCGCCATCATACCGGCTGCCGGTGGCGTACAGGCTCATCTGAAAATTCTGGTTGTCCATAGGGATCTGGTGGAAGCTGAATTCCAGGTAGGAGAATACCGACAGGTTTCGGACCCAGCCGGAGTCGTTGCGCAAGGTCACGTCCCAGATTTCCACCGGATCGTCCATAGCCACAAACAGCTTCTGCTGGGCATGGACGGAGGAATAGTCCGACAGGTATTTCACATAGCTCAGGCCGTGGCGGCAGGAGAAAAACTCCCTGGGCTTGCCCACCGGCTGCCAGGACACGCTCCAATAGTCCCCGGTGTCCCGATCCCGCAAATACACATAATGCCCCGGGCCGTCCATCGGCACCCCGTTGGGCCGGAACCGGGTGATCCGGTGGTACTCCGGCGTCTTGTACACCAGATATCCCCCCGCCGTGTGGTTGAATACCCCGTACATGTCCCCAGTGCCGATGTAATTGGTCCAGGACACGGGCACGTCCACCCGATCCACTACATATTCCCGGCGTTCATTGTCAAAATATCCATACCGCATAAGGATCCCTCCACCTGTTTTGGGCATTGTATCTTATTTTCAAGTCGAGTATAGCAAATGGGGCGCGGTTTGAACAGGTCTAAAAATGCAGCTTCTTGCCTTTGCTTGCACACCTTGAAAAAGCTTGCCAAAGGCAGACTTTGATTTTATGCCGAAGCTGTCTTACAATTACCGGGGCCAGCTTCGGGGGGGATTCCCCAGCGTCACAGACCGGACTCTGAAGCAGAGCTCCGCTTCCCCAAATGCCTCCCGTCCATAATCCCTATGGGCCGTCAGCGGGGGCCCGGGTGGCTGCCGGGGTGTAAGGGGGCGCGGCTTACATTTGCCAAAGAAACTCCATAAACTCCGGAACCAGCTTTTCCCAGTCCGCCTCCCGATGACCGCCCCCAACCTGGCAGCGCAGCTTTACCGCGGCCCCGCGGCTTTCCAGGGCCTCGGCCTCCCGGCTGTTCCATTGATAGGTCAGGCTGGTTGGATCCTCCCCTTCCGGATCGGAAGCGCCGAAGGCCTCCCGGCTGCCCCAGGACAGGTATACCCGGGTGTCCGGGCTCACCGGCAGGCTCTGACTGTCCCGAAGCAGAGGCCCCATGCAAAACCCAATGGCGCTGGATAAGCAGCCCGCCTTGGAAAACCACCGGTTGTAGGCAACGGCGGCATACAGGGCCATCAGCCCGCCCATACTGGATCCGGCGATGCCCGTGCACTCCCGGAAGGGCATGGTGGGGTAGCTGGCGTCAATATAGGGCTTTACCTCCCGGATGATCCAGTCCATGGTGGTTTCCCCCAGGGGGGCGGCGCCTGCCAGCCAGGATACCCCGTTGGCCGGGTAAGGCAGATACTCGCTGAGCCGCTCCTGTCCCTCATGGCCGCACTCCAGACCTACCAGGATCATATCCTTGTCCCAGCCGTCCAGGAAATCCTTCAGCCCCCAGCACTTGCCGTAGGTGGCGTCGGCGTCAAAAAACAGATTGTGCCCGTCAAAGAAATACATCACCGGATACCTTTGCCCGGCGGTTTCATATCCATCAGGCAAATAAATATGCAGCGTCCGGTTTTTTCCCTTGGGGGTATAAAGAAAATCCTGTTTGATTACCATAGCGGGCTCCTCCGATTGATGATAGTATCTTCATTATACCAACTCCCCGTAAAAAAACAACCCCACCGGCTGCAGGTGGGGTTCAGATCATCGAAAAAGCCTCCCAGTGTTTGCCGCTTTTGCGGCAAATAGGTTTCAATTCATTTCACGCCGGGGCGTGTACCTGGCGTGAAATACCTCTCAGGCCGCGTAGTGTGGAAGTTGTGCGCGCAGCCGACTGCAAACCTTTTGCCGGAAAGCCCCGCAGGGGATTTTCGACAGTATAACCCCCACCGGCTGAGCCGGTGGGGGTTGTCCTTTTATCAATCCTGAAGCTTCACCACAGGCTTAATCAGATCCTTGGGCTTGTCCCGCATGAGGAACAGGGCCTCTTCCAGATGCTCCCAGCCGTCGTACACGTGGGTAATCAGGGGCTTCAGATCCAGCTTGCCTACGGAAACCAGGGAAGCCAGCTTCTCCATCCGCAGACGGCCGCCGGGCATCAGACCGCCGTTGATCTGCTTGTGGCCCATGCCCACGCCCCACTCTACCCGGGGGATGGCGATGGCGTCGCCGGAGCCCAGGTAGTTGACGTTGCCGATCTTGCCGCCGGGCTTCAGGCAGCGGATGGCCTCGGCGAAGGTGTCCACATCGCCGCCGGCAATGACGATCTTGTCCACACCGGCGCCCTTGGTCATTTCCAGCACCTGCTGGTCAATGGGGCCGTTGCGGTAGCTGATGAAGTCGGTAGCGCCGTAGCCCTTGGCCGCCTCCACGCACACCTTCCGGGTGCCTACGGCAAAGATCCGGGAAGCGCCCCGCATGTTGGCGCCGGCAACCGCCATGAGCCCTACCGGGCCGATGCCGATGACCAGCACCGTGTCGCCAAACTGAACGTCCGCCAGCTCCACCCCATGGAAGCCGGTGGGCACCATGTCCGAGAGCATGCAGGCTTCTACGGTATTGATATTCTCCGGCAGGAGGGCCAGGTTCCCGTCGGCGTCGTTTACATGGAAATATTCGGAGAATACGCCATCTTTGAAGTTAGAGAATTTCCAGCCGGCCAGCATTCCGCCGGAGTGCATGGAATAGCCCGCCTGGGCCTCCAAAGAATTCCAGTCCGGGGTAATGGCGGGCACCAGCACCCGGTCGCCGGGCTTAAAGTCCCGAACCAGGGAGCCAACCTCCACCACTTCGGCGCAGCATTCATGGCCCAAAATCATATTGTGCCGCTCACCAATGGCGCCCTCCCAAAGGGTGTGGATGTCCGAGGTGCAGATGGCCACGGCCAGGGGCTTACAAATCGCGTCAAGAGGGCCGCAGGCAGGGATTTCCTTCTCAATCCAGCCAGACTCCCCAATTTTCAGCATTGCGTAACCTTTCATTCGCGTTCTCCTTTCGTTCGCTCCATAAGAGTATCAGCTTCATTTGCTGTGCCCCTATTGTAACACAAGGCAAGGGGAAATGTATTAACAGTATGTAAATATCGATATATTTATATAGATTTTTAATACTGTCTGCTGAATAAGCGGCAAACTCCTGCCTATTCCCCCTCCTAGGGTACAGCCTTCAATTGGATCTCGGCAGATGCAGGAAAGGGAATCCGGAATGATGATTTCCTGCAGGCCGCCGGACTGGTCACCTCCACAGAATCAGAAATCGTGATTTGGGAGACCGACGCGGGAGCCTTTTCAAAAATGCCTGCGTCCGCAGGCAGACTGGGATGTCAATTCGCAGGAATTCTGCGTATTGGAATGCCGGGACAATTGCTGAAAGAATTGTATTCAATATGTGTATGATAGGGGATACTGATGGCAGAAAGCGCGGTGCAGTTTCTGAATGCATGCGCCTCGATCCGCACAACCGTATCTGGCACCATAATGCTTGTCATGCGGCCGCAGTCCTCGAACGCTGCTTTGCCAATTGTTTCCACGGAAGCCGGTATGTCTGCTGCAGCCAATTTCAGACAGCTGCTGAAGGTGCTTTCCGCGATCATATGGATTGAACGGGAAAGCGTTATCCTTGTTAGATTGCAGCAGCCCTCAAACGCGCCCGGCTTAACCTCAATAACAGAATCCGGAATAATAACTTCTGTCAGTTGCGCGCAGCCCGCGAAGGCACAGCATCCGATCTTGGTTACAGAATGAGGAAGGCAGAATGACATAGATTTCGTTACCGGTGTATCGTTTCAGTGTTCCGTTTTGGATGCGCAGAGCGCGGCTCGATTCCTCCGGTTCTCTTAAAGTTGGTACGCAGGAACAATTGGAGAACGCGGACTCGCTGACGCGTGTATTGAACGGAATCTGAATAGACCGCAGACCGGTACAGCCGTCGAACGCATGATCCGTAATTTCAATCAGGCAATCCGGCAGATCGATTTTTTCCAGATTTACACAGCCTTGAAAGGCACTTTTATCAATATACCTGACCGTGTCCGGAATTGTGATATTGGCTAAACTTGTACAGTTTTTAAAAGTTTCATATTGGATCTCAGTGATGGAATTTCCCAAACTGACATGTCTCAGCTTTGTACATTCCAGAAACACACTATATCCCAGCATATCCACAGAATTGGGAAGCGAAATAGCAGTTAGATTGGAACAGCACGCAAAAGCAGCGTCGTCAATAGCCTGCAGAGAATCCGGCAGACTGACGTTCCTCAGATTTCTGCAGCCGGAAAATGCTTCTCTTTGAATCCTGAGGAGCCCTTCCGGAAGGATCAGCGTTACCATACTTTTTAACCCGGAAAGAAAGTATCCATCCACACACATACGTCCGTCGGAAAAGCCCGCCCTTTCTTTCCGCTTAAATGCCTCTCCGGAAATTTCTCTGACCGGAAATCCGTCCAGCGTTTGCGGTACGATAATATTTGTTTCATCCCCCAGATACTTGGTAATCATGACGCCGTCACTGCAGCGGGCATATTCATAGAGCCCGCAGGCGCAGGATTTTGGGGTTTGAAATAGCAAAGACATCTTTTTTCCTCCTACATTGACATTCTGCAAAAATGCGAGGAAATGATCCTTCCGCTCTACGATGAGGTCATCTTCCGCCAGAAGCTGAAATTTACCTTTGCCAAGGTGGGGCCGGCAAAAGAGATGATGTTCAAATGCGTCACTGATGTGGACGATGATCCGTTCATCGATGACACCGGCGTCAATCAGGGCTATCAGCGCAGATGCCCCCACTGCGGCGGCAGACTTTCTTCCGCAGTCGGTTACGCGCAGGAGATTGTCATCGCCCTGACCGGCGCTCCCCGTGCCGGTAAAACCTCCTGCCTGACAGCCGTTATCAGAGCCCTTTCTGGCTATACATTCCAGGGCCTTTCCATGGAGATCCCCAATAACGATCCTCTGTGGCAAAAGCTTGCCCTAGAGGTGGATAAATTCGACCACAGCATCAAGGTTGAAAAGACGCCTATGGATCAGTCCGATGTGCCCGCCTACTCCTTCTTGGTCAATATCGGCAAAGAAAAGCGGGTCATGACATTTGTGGATATGCCCGGCGAATTCTGGATGGGCAATCACGGTCTGACCAAGGAATTCCACACCCAGTACATGGGCCTGTATCGCAATATCGACTGCATCTGGCTCTTCATCTCTAAGCTCACCGTCCACGAAGAGGCTCTGACCGCCGCTACGCCAAAGGTTCAGAAGGTCATCAATGAAGCCGGCGATATGAGCACCTCTGATCTGAGCAATACCCACAGCGCCGCCATGTTGCTGGCTCACAATTTGGAGTCCCTGTGCGGCTATCTGGTATCCCTGGGTGAGAAGGTTCCCCCCGTTGCTGTGATTATGACTAAGGCCGAAGCAGACCTTGGCGACGGGCAGGAGATCCGGGAACAGGGCATCTTCCCGGTCAACACCAGACGTTCCGTTAATGAGATCAACCAACGGGAGATGCGCATGGTTATGCCCTATGTCAATGACTCCTTCTGCATTAATGAATACGAATACTATAGGCGCAGCATAAAAATTCGGGAATATATCGGTTCCAAGCACCATGTACTCCTACAGCGGATCGAGAACAGCATCCGCAGCAGAACCTATATTGCCATGGCGGCCTACGGCCATCCGGCAAAAGACCCGGTCATCGGCGAACGTCCGGCCATTCATCCTCCGGAGTCCTTCCACGAACTGTTTCCGCTGATCTGGACCTTGGCTATCACCGGCACTGTGCTGGTGCGCCACGGCGTTGTGAAGATCAGGAAGAACATATTCGGCTCCATTTCTTCCGAGGAAACCTTCCAGAACTGCCGGTTCGATTACCGCTTTATGCCCCAGTTCAAGAACAAGAAGGAAAATACGCGGCAGCAGGCCATGTGGAGCAACATCAGAAAGAACCTGCTGTCTGCGGCAAGTGTTTATCATAGCACCCAAGTCCAAGCAGATTAGCCAATCTACCTCCGCTTGCTGCAGCATGGTAATATCCAGCTGGTCATTCACACCTGGGGTATAGATCCGGATGGATGTACCGCCAATGAACAACATCTCCACGCTGGCAGTATCTATATTAATGTGTACTGAACAACGCAAAAGTCCTGGCAAGCCAAGGCTTTCCGGACTTTTTTGCGTTGTTCTGGTGCAAGGTTTTTTCGCCTTTCAACGAAAAAATCTTGCACCTGTTTGGATGATGCGGTGCAGCGCATCATCCAAAATACACATTGATACGTGCTTGAATTGAAAAAACGGTTGGAAAGAGCCGTTTTTTCAATTTCCCGCCCACAGCAGGGAATAAGCCGCTTTCCTCGGCTTATTCAGCAGGCACTATATTAATGTCTGCTGAATAAGTCGTGATAACGACTTATTCACACACCTTTCGGGGTGTAATTCCATAAAAACGGCTCTTTTTAACCGCTTTTATGGAATTCAGACAGCAATCAATGGGTATCTTATCCGGCATGGCGCAGTGCCGGATAAGCAGGCGCAAGGGTTTTGCTCTAAAACGAGTAAAAGCCTTGCACCCGAATAACACAAAATCAAGGGGAAAGCCTTGGCTTTCAAGCTGTTTTGTGTTATTCCGTACCCATTATATTATACACACAGAATATTACCCGCCCCCTATTTTCTTCCATTGCCTGTCCCTTCTTACTGCAGCACCGCATTCCAGCAGATTTTCACCATTCTTCCATAGTAAGCAGACACACTCTTGCCCGTTGTCCTCCACAAATGGCATCCGTGGGCTTTATCCCTTATGGAATACTTGATGCAGTTACAGCAAGCGCAGCAGCAAGACCGTGCGGATATACTGCCAGAGGAAACACATGAATGTTTGGATGCTTTGCGTAAGGAGGAACCTGATATGGCAGTTCGTCCTGCAATTGCATTAACACGCAAGCAGATTTATGATGAGTCTTGAACGATTGCAGTTTCGGATAAGGAGGATGGAACACATGAACTTTGATCCAAACCAGATGAGCAAGGAGCAGCTTCAGACGCTGGCCAATGGGATCTATCCCGGCATCGCCATGTACGCCCGGGATGTGAACCTGCCCCCTGAGCTGGCCCGGAAATACGTCCCGGGGCAGATCATCCGGGAAAAGGCCATTACCGACGCCAGCAGCCGCTTCCATGGGGATGGTGACCACCCACCGCTATGTGATTCTGTCCAACCACATGGGGGATCTGTCTCCCTTTGAGCACGGCACCTGCTGGGGCCTCCATGGGGCAAAAAAGGATTCCCATTTCAAGGTTCTGGGCCAGCACACCTGCGGCAATAAAACCGGCATTTTCCTGCTGCACCTCCCCGATGACGAGAGCTGGAAGCTGTGGCAGCAGATGGAATTCAGCATAGACGGGGCGCTTTATCAAAAGGCGGTGCAGCGCTTTGCCGCCAAGTGCGGCGAGCCGCCGGTGCCGGAGCTTGCCACCCAAGAGTGGCTGAACCGCTGCGCCTTCCCCCTGGGCATGAGCAGCAGCGGCCAGTTCTGGCCCCTGGGGGATTGTCTGTAGCCGGCCTACCAGGAGTGGCTGGGCACCCAGGGGGACACCCGGCGTATGAACGACCCAAACTCCCCCACCATGTGGATCTATCGGGATAAGCGGCTCCACGCCCTGCGGGCGCCGGGCAACAGCTGCCTGAACGCCATCCGCACCAGCCCCACAGGCGGCACCATGCAGCAGCCTGTGAACAACAGCAAGGGCTGCGGCACCGTCATGCGGGCAGCGCCCTTCGGTCTGGCGGCATCCGCCGGCCGGGGAGACGGCACCCTTGCCGTCCACAAAATGGCCGCCTGCGACGCGGCGCTGACCCACGGACACGAATTAGCCTGGGCCAGCTCCAGCCTGCTGGCCCAGATCATTTATTACATCGTGCAGCAGTATCCTGACCGGGGCTACCGCCTTGAACTGGTGATTCCCCATGTGCGCTGTCCGGGGGACGAGACTGCCCGTCAGCTGCTGGAGCGGGCGGTGAAGCTGGCTCTGAACCCGGCCGTGTCCGATCTGGACGGCATCCACGCCCTGGGCGAGGGCTGGGTGGCGGAAGAGGCCCTGGCCATCGCCGTGTTCTGCGCGGTGCGGTATCAGAACGACTTTGCCGCCGCCATCCGGGCTGCCGTCAACCACAAGGGGGACAGCGACTCCACCGGCGCCATTTGCGGCAATATTCTGGGAGCCTGGCTTGGCAAAGAGGCGGTGGAACAGGCCTTTGACCTCGACATCTGGAGCTGCGGGATCTGGTGGAAAACATGGCGGACCAGCTGTTTGAGGCAGTGGAGGGCCGCATCCCCGGGAAGGGGGCCGTCTCCCAGCCGGAGCCGCTGAAGCCTCTGTCCCTGAACGAGCCGGTTTATCTCTCGGTGTTTTACAGCCGGGAGGGGCAGGTGCTGAAGTACTGTCTGGATCTGGAATACGCCGAGGACAGCCACTATGAATTTTCGGCGGACGAGGGCGAGAAGCTGCGCAAGGAGCTGAGTGTAAACCGCACCCTGCCGGAGGCACTGGCGGACGAAATGCCTTCTTCCTGCACCGCTGTTGAGTCGTTGCTGCGCCGGTACGGGGTCCGGTTCCAGGCGTATCATTACAACTGACAGAGAATCGTCTACGTGAAATTTTGGGAAGGCGTTCGAGATGAAGCGGCATGCCTTCGGCTTGATCTGCAAAAAAGAGGTCATCCCGGGCGGCCGGATCGTAACGGCCCAGCCGCCGCAGGATGACGCTGTTTCAATCGCGCGGCTCCAACGCCGCAAGACGGTGGCTTCTTGATTAATTAAATGTTTTAATCAAGAACAGTATCAGACCGCCGCAAGCCCCGCGCTTGTTACTGCAGGCCCTGCTCGTAGGCCTCGATCATCTTCTTGAACGTGTGACCCGTACGACTTTCGGGATTTACCCTTCTTTTCAGCTTCTGCAGATATTTTTCGCAGCTTTCGCCGGTGAAAATCTTGATTGCCAGATGCATAGTGCCGTCACCTTCCGGCGTGGCGAAGATCTTATCGATAAAGGTATCTACAAATTCCTTGCTGATCTCGCCGCTTTGACAGTCACGCTCGGCATCCCGAAGCACCTTGCGGATGCGCTCCATATTGCTGCGGAACTCCTCGCTGGATTCCTGCTGTTCCCGAAGCTCGGCAAGCTCCTGTTCGGCGGCTTTTATGTCGGTATTGCACTGTGCTGTCATGGACTTAAAATCAGCGGGGGTAATGCTGTCGAGGGCTACCAGTTCCAACAGTTTACTCTTCTTTTTTAGAGTCAGTTCGATGGTTGCCTGTGCAGCTTCAATCTTCTTTTCGATGTTGCCATCGCTGGTCATCACACGGTACATCCGCTCGTATTCTTCCAACATGGCGGCAGACGCATCCTTGGTATCACGGAACACCTCAAAGAGTACAGGGATCAGTTCCTTTTCGTAGATAGGAATGGAATCGCAGCTTTCTTTGCCGTTATTGATCTTACCTGAGCATACCCACTTGGAATTCTTGTTGCCTTGACGGTCTACGGAGTCGCGGCGGTAGTAGGGAGTGCCGCAATGGGTACAGAACAGCTTACCGGTCAAGAGATTTGCATGGTTGCAGACACCCTGCCGATTCTTCACATCCTCGCTTCTTTTTCGGAGTACGGCGTTGGCCTGCTCCCAAAGTTCTTCGGATACGATAGCCGGTACGATCTCTCCGGTTTCGTCCTTAAACATGACCCATTCCTCCGGCGGGAGGAATTTTTGTTTTTTGGTGAACATATCCACCACTTTGACCTTGTTGCCCACATAGTAGCCTTTGTACTTGGGATTTGAGATCATATTGGACATTGTGGAGTGGGCAATCTTCTTGCCGTTATGATTGCGGTATCCTTTTTCCCAGAACAGGATTTCAAGCTGCTTCATGGAGTATTCATCGGTGGCGTACAGCTCAAACAGTTCCCGAACCATGACGGCCTGTTCTTCGTCGATAACAAGACGGCCATCGTTCTTGATATAACCAAAGATGCGGCTATTGCCAAGCACTACATTTTGCTTGATGGCCTGTTGATGGCCGAATTTCACTCGGGAGGACAGCTTGCGAAGTTCGTCCTGTGCGATAGAGGACATGATAGACAGGCGAAGCTCGGAGTCCTCATCAAAGGTGTTGATGTTGTCGTTTTGGAAAAAGACTCCGACTCCCGCATTCAAAAGCTGTCTCGTATACTGGATGGAGTCCAGCGTATTACGGGCGAAACGGGAAATCTCCTTTGTGATGACAAGATCAAACTTGCCCGCCTCGGCATCATCTACCATGCGATTGAAATTCTCACGGCGCTTGGTGGAAATACCGGACAGCCCCTCGTCAATATATCCCGGCACGAATGTCCATGCGCTGTTCTTTCTGATGAATTCTTCGTAATATCCGATCTGGTTGCCCAGAGAGTTCAGCTGCTCATCCGATTCCGAGGAAACACGGGCATAGTAGGTTACTCGAAGCGGAATATCGTAGATGCTTTTCATCCGCAGCATTTGTCTGATAGAATGTATATCCATACTCATTCCTTTCCGAAAAGTTCGTTATATCATCATCTGTACATATGATATCATTTATTTGTGAACTTTTCAAGAGCCTGCTGAAATTTGTCAAAAAAAGTTGGGGCGGCAACCGTATCCTACGATTGCCGCCCGGTATATCTTATCGCATTTTTGCAGCCGTACGGCTTTTGATCATCACACGCATCTTGTTTCGCTGTTCTTCAGTAATCAGCCCTTTTGCAAAAAGCGTATCGTTATAATAAGTCAGCCAGAGCTGTTCAATGACAGCTTGCTTCTTCAGATCGGTCATACCTGTTTTCATTTCCTTGGTTTCTGCCATAGAATTCCTCCGTTTCAATTTTATTATTGCCTCAGATTTCCTGTTTCATTCGACCGTGATGCACATATTTCTGTGTGGTATAAGCACGGATCACCTCATCGGGGATGGCATCCACGGTGCGGCGAAGCTCATCCAGTTCGTTGAGCTTCTGGCTGATTTCAAGTTTCTTCCGCACACTTTCCTTGGATGCGGAAGAAAGTTTCTTTTCCAGCTCTGCATTTTCTTCTGTCAGTTCCTTGTAGGTTTTATCGTACTTTTTCAGCTTCGTCCGCATGATTTCCACGCCGGGGATATACTTGTCCAGCAAGGCTTCCAGTTCTTCGGCCTTGGCCTTTTTATTGAACGGGTTGCTGTCGTTCAGAATCGCCATGATCTGATCCTTCATTCGGTTCAGATGCACAGCCTCCTTGAACAGCTTCGGTGGGATGTGGGTACGGCCGGTCTCGCTGGCACTTTCGCCACGCTCCAAATCTGGATATTTTTTGACCATGTGCTTCCAAAATTCGTCCTGCCACCAAGTCAGCTTTTTCTTGTTCCCCACGATCTCCTTGGCACTGAGCCGCTTATCCTCTGTCAGTGGGACAAAACAAAGGTGCATATGGGGCGTTTTCTCGTCCATATGCACCACGGCAGATATGATCGTCTCTTTCGACTGATATTTCTGAATGAAGTCCAACGCTTCGGTGAAATAGGCTTTGACTTCGGCTTTCTTTTTGCCCTTGAAAAACTCCGGGCTGGCAGTAACCAGAGCCTCCACCACCCTCACACTATCGGAACGGGTGCGGCAGCCTGCTTTTGCAATCTGCTTTTCGGACTCCGCTCGGTACTTCCGCTCCGGCGCCACCAGATGGAAGTTGAGGTGGCTGCGGGCGGTGTCAATGTCAGGATTGCTGGCGTATTTCTCTTTGGTGCGTTCGTTGTGGGATTCAATGTGGCCGATCTCCGGTCCCTTGTACTTGGCAAAGCGAAGAATGGCGTACTGTGCTTTCATCGGTTATCCCTCCGTTTCTGCCATACAATGTCGTAGCCCAGCACATCGGCCAGTTCCACGACCTCCTTATAACGGATGCTCTCCCGCTGCAGCTTGGCAGAAAGGTTGGAAACGCTGTCGCTCCAATCATATTCATCGGCCAGCCTGTCCACCAGCTCCTGCATGGTAAAACCGGCACGGATGATCTGTGCTTTGATCTCGTTTCTGATGTTCATTTCGTTCCTCCTGACTTTGGGTAATGAAAACAGCAAAGCCGATGCACTCTTTGGCAAACCGACTTCGCTGTGTAGTGAAATATTCGTTTGATCGTAAATCCGTTCAAATTTGACGGCATGATGTCCTGCTCGCAGGTGGGCATATCCGACTTTACGGAACAGTGTGACACTTCCCAAAAACGTGCAGATGCACACTTTTCAGGAATGCCGGTGCTCGTTTTCGCGAAACATGGTTCCGTGAAATCATTTCGCCCTGCGGATAAAATCTTTCCTGTTTTCATCTATCTTGAAAATATCCTCGCTTTTTCAGTTCCTGCAAATCGAAAATCACGTCTTCGGTGCGGAGCTTGGCAAGGCAACTGAGAGTATAAATGTCGTAGGCGTTGTCGATCAGAAGCAGCGTCATCAGCAACTTCTGGCTTCCGGTCAGATTGCTGTCATAGATATGAAACAGCGGCAGTTCCTTGTAATACGGTTTTTTCATTGAATTTCCCCTTTCGTAATTGGACTTAAAAATATCCATCCAATCCGCCCATCTATCCCACATGGGATGCTTGGGATGGATGGGTTGGTGCTTTTTGTGTTTGAACTCATAAAATGGGCGGTGTCACCAAAGCTTCAATGCCCCAGAAGCCGTTGAC
>CALWXR010000034.1 GCA_944385535.1 uncultured Oscillospiraceae bacterium | reverse complement strand
GTTGTTCTGCCTTTTTCTGTGGGTATTCGACGCTATAGGGGCACTTTGTCTATTTTTTGAATTTGCTCATTTAGAGATAATAAAGAAAAATAAGAATCATGAAAAAAAGGACTTGACTTTTTGGAAAAAACCGTTATAATAAGTCATGTTCTCGCGGGTGTAGCTCATCCGGTAGAGCGCCACCTTGCCAAGGTGGAGGTAGCGAGTTCGAGCCTCGTCACCCGCTCCATAAAGCCTCTTCCGCATCATGCGGAGGAGGCTTCCTATTTCCGCCGGATTCCGCTTTCCCGGGGGGCGAAAAACTGATTGTTGTGTTTTCGAAAAAAATTGATTTTGGGTCTTTACAAAACCTTTTTTTTCTGTTATAATCCATAACGTTCTGTAGAACATGGCCCGGTGGTGCAGTCGGTTAGCACGCCAGCCTGTCACGCTGGAGGTCGACGGTTCGAGTCCGTTCCGGGTCGCCAAAAGAAGCCATCCCAATTTTGGGATGGCTCTTTTTTACGCAGGCGGACGGAACGGGCGGATCACTGGGGCCCCGGAGAAACCGAGGGGAGATTCCCCAGGTTGTCTGCTTCCCTTCCGTTGGGGATGGATTTGAGATACTGGGTATCCCCCCGGTGGGCAATGCCCACTCCGGCGATCAGACCCTGCTGTGCCAGATGCACCGTCTCCTGCTTGGAAACCAAACGGTCATCGGACAGCTTGTAGCCGGTAATCCGGCCCCCTTCCTTCACCAGGGCCACGATCTTCCGGGCATTGGGACCGGGTTGGGGAATTTGATCCAGAGTGTTCTTTACAAGATGGTGGTTTTCCATAGCGTTCCCTCCTTTGCGCTTTAGCATTTGCCTGATCCGGGAATTCTATGCAAGGCTGTCCGCCTTCCGAAGAAGAACCGGGAGGAAATATTTTCCGGAATAAGCAGCCAACCCTCGATGTTGAAAGCCTCTTTTATCAAAAAGGAGGTATTGGTATAACGATCGGCGGATCATCGATCTGTATCGAGAGCAGCCTGAGAAAGCCGTTACCCGGATCAACCAAAATATATGGACGGCATTGCTTATGTCACACCGGCGGCGGGGATTTCCCGACGCCGGTGGTTTTTGTTTTTCGGGAACGAAGCGAAAAAATCTATCCATCCGGCGCTTCCTGTGATACAATAAAAAACACAGCTTTGCCGCGGCCGATGGGCGGAGTTTCCGGTTCCCTTGGGCATGGGATTCCACGAAGCCAACCGGATATTTGCTTTTCCAAGGGGCCGTTCAGGAAGGGGAATAGAAGATGCTGCTGACCAGAGAAATTGTTCAAAGGGACTTGGACGCCCTGCCGGAACACTACAAAACCGGGGATGTGGACGGCCTGATCCGGCGTTATGTAAAGGAAAAGGCGGATCCGGCTCCTTTGCGGCCCTATATTCTTTCAGAGCAGCAATTTCACCGGATCTATTTCTATGCGGCCTTAAAGCAGATAAAAAGCGCGGAGAAGCGGATGGCCTTTATTCATGAAAACCTGCTGTTTTCCGACTGGTGGCACACAGACCAGCTGATCAGCTTTGTGGCGGCGCTCCCCTTTGAGACGGCGCTTTCCTATGCCCGGGAGTATATCCGGTCGGAAGATCCCTTTATCCGCCGGTGGGGTTATGTGCTGTTTATCTCCCGTCTGGGTCACGGACACGCGGGGGAGCTGCTGCCGCTAATGCGCAATGACGGCCACTACTATGTACAGATGGGGGAAAGCTGGCTCATTGCGGAACTGGCGATTTTTGAGCCGGAG
The DNA here is from genome assembly GCA_944385535.1 of uncultured Oscillospiraceae bacterium. Classification (GTDB taxonomy): domain Bacteria; phylum Bacillota; class Clostridia; order Oscillospirales; family Oscillospiraceae; genus Faecousia. The sequence goes on along the minus strand of CALWXR010000034.1, from coordinate 30,079 downwards.
GCGGTATATGACTGGTTTTCCCGGAATGACCTGAAATATAACATCAACGGCAAGGCTATTCAGAAAATCTGCGACTCCTTCCGGATTTCTCAGACGTGGAAGGAGAAATACAAGGCCCTTCGACCGGCCCTGCGGCTGAGAACGTGAGCCTGGGATGAGATCTGTGAGGTGATATGGGTATGGACAACAAACGGATGGCTATGGTGTTCGCCGTTTTGGCGGCGGCGCTGTATGCGGTGAATGTGCCCCTTTCTAAAATGCTTATGGGGAGCGTCTCTCCCACGGCGCTGGCGGGGCTTTTATATCTGGGGGCGGGCCTGGGCATGGGGCTCCTGCTGCTGAGGAAACAGCGCAGTGGCAGGGCGCTGGAGGAAAACTGGCTGACCAGGGAGGATTTGCCCTACACCCTGGCTATGGTTTTGCTGGACATTGCCGCACCGATTTTTCTTATGTTCGGCGTTTCCAAAACCAACTCCGCAAACGCCTCTCTGCTGAATAACTTTGAGATCGTGGCCACCTCCGTCATTGCCTTGGCGGTGTTTAAGGAGAAAATCTCAGGAAAGCTTTGGACGGCCATCTTACTGGTGCTGGGGGCCAGCGTTCTGCTTACCTTTGAGGGGGAGGGGGCCTTTGTATTCAACGAAGGCTCCTTGCTGGTGCTCTGCGCCTGCCTGTGCTGGGGCATTGAGAATAACTGCACCCGGAGCATCAGCGACAAAAGCTCCCAGCAGATCGTGGTGGTGAAGGGGCTGTGCTCCGGCGCCGGCAGCCTGGCGGTGGCCTTTTTCCTGGGAGAATCCCTGCCAGAGCTTCCCTTCATGCTGGCCGCCATGGGACTGGGATTCGTCTCCTACGGGCTGAGCATCCACTTCTACATTCTGGCCCAAAAGCACCTGGGGGCGGCGAAGGTCAGCGCCTTTTATTCCATCGCTCCCTTCCTGGGGGTGGGCTTCAGCTTCCTTCTGCTGGGGGAACGGCCCAACGCCCGGTTTTATCTGGCGCTGCTGGTGATGGCGGTCAGCACCTGGATTATGGTCAAGGATACTCTCGGCGGTGAAAAGCTGTATGAGGGCTATGTGCATACCCACCCCCACCGGCATGGGGAGCTGGTGCATACCCACGAGCACCGGCATATGGTATACAACCCCATGCACATCCACAGCCATTCCCATGCCGGCTGAGTTGGAGGATGGGGGAAAGGAAGAGAAGGCAGATGGACAATTTGGAACGCATGAAGATGGAGCTTGCCTATGTGGCGGATGATGCGGTGTTCGCGGAAGTGAAAAAATGCCGCCGCCTTCTGCAAACGCTGAACACGGCGGACCGGTCGGACTTTGAAACCATTGCGGGGATCGTGAAAGCGCTTCTGGGAAAATCCGAAGGCGCCTTCATCAATCCGCCCTTTTACTGTGATTTGGGCAGCCATATTGAAGTGGGGAAGAATTTCTCCGCCAACTACAACTGCACCATCCTGGATGTGGCCAAGGTCACCATCGGGGATAACTGCCTGCTGGGGCCCAATGTGGGGATCTACACCGCCGGTCACCCGCTCCATCCGGTCACCCGAAGCTCCGGCTATGAGTACGGCAAGGCCATCCGGATTGGTGACAATGTGTGGATCGGCGGACACAGCGTGGTCTGCCCCGGGGTGCGCATCGGCAGCAATGTGGTCATCGGCGCGGGAAGCGTGGTGACCAGAGACATTCCCGACTGGTCCCTGGCGGCGGGAAATCCCTGCAGGGTGATCCGGAAGATCACCAAAGACGACCGGCGGAAGCTGTTTCGGGAGGAAGAGATCGATGAAGAAGCCTGGGGAGAGCTTACGGCCCGGGGCTTCGGGGAGGTTTAGAATATGCTGCTGATTTTGGAAGGAACGGTTATGTGCTTTCTTCTGCTCATTACCTGCGTTGTGGGCATCGGCAACGGGCCGGTGGGGCTGGTGGTGCTGTATGAGCAGGATGTGCAGGACCGGGTGGTTCAGCTGGGCCTGACTACCAAAGAAAGAATCAAAAAAAGCTTTCTCATTGCCGCCATCGCCCTGTTCGCCCCCATGGTGATTCTGGTTCCCGCTATGGTGTACGGCATCAACGGGGCGGAAGGGTTTTGGGACGGATTCTGGCAGATGACGGTGATCCTGTGGATCCAGGGCCTGTTCGACCGGTTCTTTATCGACTGGTACTGGGTGGGCCGTACCAAGGCCTGGATCATTCCCGGGACGGAGGATCTGCGGCCCTATATACCGAAAAAGGTCTGCATCGTCAAATGGCTGGGCACGGTTCTGGGATCGCCCCTGATCGCCGCCGCGCTGGCGGGGATTATGACGCTGATATAACGGAGTGTCGGTTTTGGAGGATATCATATTTCGGGAAATTTCCCCGGCGGACGCGGAGCAGCTTCTGGGTTACTTAAAGCGGATCGGCGGGGCGTATTTCGACTTTGAATGGATGGTTCTGGATCTGAGAACGGAAGAGACAGAGGTGTAAATCATGCAGGATGAAACATTCAGGATCCGGCAGGCAGCCTTGGAGGATCTGTCCCGAATGCTGGAAATTTACGCCCATGCCCGGCAGTTTATGGCGGAGCACGGCAACCCCAGACAGTGGGGCGCCACCGGCTGGCCCCCGGAGTGGCTGCTCAGGCAGGACATTGGGGACGGGCACAGCTATGTGTGCGAAGCGGAAGGCCGGGTGGTTGGTACCTTCTTCTATGCCTGCGGCCCCCATATTGAGCCGGCCTACGAGACCATTGTGGACGGCCGGTGGATCGGGGAGGAAGTCCTGGGCGAAGCGGGCAATACCTACGGCGTGATCCACCGGATCGCCTCAGACGGCTCGAAAAAGGGAACTGGCGGCTTCTGCATCCAATGGGCTTACCGGCAATGCGGCCACCTGCGGGTGGACACCCACCGGGATAATCTGGTGATGCAAAATCTTATGAAAAAGCTGGGCTTTGTTCCCTGCGGCACCATCTACGTGGAAGAGGACAATGATCCCCGGATCGCATTTGAGAAGCTGCAGCTATGACAGGCGGACAGAGGGCCTTGACAGTTCAAATTTGCCTGAATACATCCCCCCGGCAGAGAGGAATCGAAAGGATCCCTGTTTGCCGGGGGGTGTTTATATAATGCGTATGGAATAACACAAAACAGCTTTGCATGGCGCGTCATGCCATGCGACCTCTGAAAAGGGCATATTCCATAATTGTCCCGCCGACAAGCCGGAAAGAGGAGGCAAGCTGCTTTAGCCGATACACCGGGCAAAATCCTGGTACAGCGGGTTATTCTCGATCTCAGGAGCGTTCCCGATAAAAGCCTTTGCGGCTTCTTCATCGCCCTGCAGCTGCCACAGGAGCCAGGCGGCCACATAACCGTTGGGCATATACAGCACTTGGCTGTGAGGGGTGTCCTTGCGCCGAACCATTACTTTGTCAGAGGGAATGTCCTCATAGATTTCCCGAAGCTGGTCGCCGGTCACAACCCAATCATCTCCGCCTCCGGCTCCTGAAATCAGCAGAACCGGTACATGGATCTGGGCGGCATCATATTCCCATTCCAGATGATCGGCCAGCTCTTTGTTCGTGGGAGACAGGGCAACCCCGGTCTGAAAGACGTCCTTGTGAGGCTGAGCGGTCATGGCGTTGAATACGCCCACGCCGCCCTGGGAATGACCAACGATGCCCACGTTCTCAAGATCCACCTTCTGATAGAAGATGCTCTTGGTATCGCCCACCATCTCATTGTCATTCCAGCGCTTTAAGTGCCGCACACACATTTCCGCCGCGAATCCGTTCCAGTCGTTTTGCTCCTGGGTGCCGATGACGATGAACCCCCAGGAGGCGTAGTGCTTCGCTACTGCTGGATACTTAGACAGGGGTGTGCCGCTTCCGTTGGAGAGCACAATGACCGGATACGGCTTGTGGCTTGTTTCCAACGCAGTGGGGTAGTAGATGATGTATTTTTCAAAGCCCTGCAGAACCTTTTCTTCCCGCAGGGAAACCGCATAGGGGCCGTTTTCCATATACTTTTTTTCTATATCGCCGGAGGTCTTTGCCTTTTGCTGATAGTCTGTGGGCGCGGCAGGTCTGCGTTCCAGAAAAACAAGCAAGACGATCCCGGCAAGAATCAGGATCAGCAAAGCAAATCCCATCATTTGAACCACCTTTTTTATTGAAACAGTCTTTGACAAAAGTTTATTCCGCCTATAGTCGTGTCTGATGAACCGGCCGCCTTTTGGGGATGATTCAACAGACTGCTAAATTTTACGACTTGGGGTCGGCATATGGATCAAAAGGTTTTATCAAAGGCAATTTTTTCACTGTTGTCAAACCAGATCGTTCCTCGAAACGCAAAACCGTTTTTCAGTAAGATGTGCCGCATTTTTTGATTATCAGCATCGGTATCCACACGAAAGGAATGGACGCCCTTCTGCCTGCTCATTTCTTCCACGAAAGAAAAGACGAGATCACTGATCCCCTTCCCCCGGGGCTGGTCAGACAGCGCCATTCGATGAACAACAACATAGCTGCCATCGGTTTTCCATTCTCCGTTTAAATGGTCGTAGGCAGGTTCTCCGTCGTAATCAACACACAGATACCCCAATATCCTATCTTCATCGGCGACAAAATAACCTTTTCCTGTTAGGATGTCTTGCCGGATGCAGGAATCGTCAGGATAGCCGGTTTGCCACTGATCGATTCCCTGCTCCTTCAGATGCCTTTTTGCCGAACGAATGATTTCCATTGCCGATTGTATTTCTTCCGGTTTTGCCATTCTTAATTCTATCATAGGATCCTCGCATCATATGCCGATTTTTCGGAGCCATCAGAAATCTGCCTGAAGCGGCTCCAAAGATTTAAAATCATTATAGCACCGAGCTGGAAAAAAAGCTAGTCAGGAACAGGCGATTTCATATAGCTCCCGTGCCGTCGCAAACACAGCTCTGCCGTTTTCTTGCATTTATGAAGAAAATATGCTATCATTGTTTACAACGCTGTCCGTGTTGTAATAGCCTTCGGCAGCAAGGATTTTGATCAAATGCTCTGCCGGCGGCAGGGCATTTTTATAAGGAGAGAAGAAGGAAGAAAATACGCAGATGCACATGGATTTGGCGACGGATGCTAACGCGCATATTGCCAAACCGCAATAGTGGAGCGTAAAATGTGAAAATGGAAAGAAGGGGGGTCGTGGATCTGGAGAATGGAAAAAAAGAGATATTTGCCAATGCAAGCGAAATTATTCAGGAACTCTATGGGAAGACCGCTTCTTTCCGACCGGGGCAGTATGAAGCCATTGAAGCTACTATGACACGCAGGCGCACGCTTGTGGTGCAAAGAACCGGCTGGGGTAAGAGTTTGGTGTATTTCGTATGTACAAAACTCATGCGCCAGCAGCAGAAGGGGGTTACCATGGTGGTCAGCCCCCTGCTGGTGCTGATGAAAAACCAGATCGAGGCCGCGGAAAAATTGGGGCTTTGCTGCGATGTTCTGAACAGCACTACGAAGGACAGGCGTGAAGAGATATTGACCGCCTTGGAACAGGATAGTCTGGACTTGGTCTTTGTCACACCGGAGACGCTTTTCAACCAAGATGTGCAAAACCATATGAAAAACATCCGAATCGGATTGTTTGTAATTGATGAAGCCCACTGTATCTCTGACTGGGGACACGATTTTCGCCTGGAATATGGCCGTTTGAAAATGATTGTGCAAAGGCTTCCGCCCAGTGTTCCTATACTCGCAACTACTGCTACCGCAAACGATCGGGTGGTTGCCGACCTTCAGACCCAGCTTGGAAATGAGGTATTTGTGTCGAGAGGACCGCTCACCAGAGATTCCCTTTTTATCCAGGTTCTCAATATGCCAGATAGGATCCGACGTTATGGATGGATCCTGGAGAATGTTCCAAAGCTTCAGGGGAGTGGGATCATTTACTGTCTTACTCAGCGGGACTGCGACTATTTGGCGGATTTTCTGAAACAGAACGGGATTGAGGCAGCTGCATATTACGCTCGGGATGGGATGGCCGGAGAGCGTGTTAACAGAGAGATTGAAGAATCCTTTCAACAAAACAAGCTCAAAGCAATTGTTGCCACAATCAAGCTGGGCATGGGGTATGACAAAGGAGATATTGCCTTTGTGATCCACTACCAGATGCCTATGAATATTGTTTCCTACTATCAGCAGATCGGCCGGGCAGGTCGTAATATTGACAAGGCGTATGTTTTCCTTTTCCACGGAAAAGAGGACGAGGAAATTCTGAATTATTTCATCCATACCGCGTTTCCTACCCAGGGGGAAATGGGGACGATTGTAGACTATATAGGCGCACATGACGGTGTAAAAGAAGCACAGATCGCTGCTTCCATGAATATTCGCAATGCCAGGATCAAAAAGGCCCTGTCCTTTCTGATCAATGACGGCTTTGTTCGAAAAGACGGCGCATACTACTATCTCACGCCTAAAAAATATGTCTATGACCGGAACCACTATGACGCTGTGACCGCCATTCGCCAGCAGGAAATGGAGCAGATGAAGCTTCTTACAGAAACCCGGGAATGTTACAGCCGGTATATCGTTTCCTGCCTGGATGACAAAGAGGCAAAAAACTGCGGCCGCTGTGCCAACTGCCTGGGAAGAAACCTATTGCCCGGTGAGGTATCCACGGAGTTTGTCCGGCAGGCGGAGGAATATATAAACCGGCAGACCATTCCAATTGAGCCCAGGAAACGCTGGGCGGCCTCCGGTGTAACAAAGGCGTCGAAGATAGAATTTGTGAATCAGCCGGGCTTCTCCATTTCCAAGTACGGCGATCCGGGATGCGGCGAATTGGTGAAACAGGGGAAGTACTCGAAACAGAAACGGTTTTGTGATGAACTGGTGGGAAAAAGCGCCCAGATACTCAAGCCCTTTGTTCGCCAAAACGGGATCAGCCATATCTGCTGCGTCCCGTCTCTGCGAAGCGATTTGGTCAAAGATTTTTCTGTCAGGCTTGCCAATGCTTTGAATCTGGGCTTTGCCGACCTCCTATTAAAAACGGAAGCCCGGCAGCAAAAGGAAATGGAAAACGGCGCCCACCAGTGCGCAAACGCCTATCAGTCTTTTTCTGTGAAGGATGGAAGCAAGATACCCCGGAATATACTGCTGGTGGATGATGTGGTGGATTCAAAATGGACGCTTACCGTATGCGGGTACAAACTGATGGAAGCCGGTGCAGAGAAGATTTACCCCTTCGCATTGGCGGACAGCAGCAACAGGGAGAATTGAGATGAACCAGGATGCAAATGCAATCATTACACTCTGCAGTCATATATGTGTGGGAGAAGGGGTGTGCCCTCTGGAACCAAGGGAATACGGCGAATTGGCGCGGAAATTGATTGCGGTGGGGAAAACGCCGAAGGACCTTTTTTTCTTTTCAGAAGATGATTTCGCGGGAGTTCTGGGGTTTGCACCGGAACAAACAGAACGGGTGAAGCGGCTGCTGGATCGAAGCGCCAGTCTGAACTTTGAACTTGGGCAGTACCAGAACATGGGGATCGAAGCTGTCACCAGGGCAGATGCCAGTTATCCCGTCAAACTCCGAAAAAAGCTTGGCGGTAGCTGCCCTCCCATCTTTTATTGTGCCGGAGATTTATCCCTGCTGAACCGGGAATCCATAGGCTATGTGGGATCCAGAAACATATCTGTGGAAGATGTGGAGTTTACAAAGCGAGCGGTTCAGAAAACGGTCTCGCTTGGCTATGGAGTCGTCTCCGGGGGCGCAAAAGGAATCGATACGGTTTCCGGAATAGAGGCGCTGGGAAACGGATCCTTTTCTTTGGAATTTTTGTCTGACTCCTTGCTGAAAAAGCTTAAACAAAGCAGTGTGATTCGGAATATTCAAAATGGAGCACTTCTTTTGCTTTCCATTGCAAAACCGGACGCCGGCTTTCAGACGGGCATGGCAATGATGCGCAACCGCTATATCTACGCCCAATCCAGCGGTACGGTGGTGGTTCGCTCAGAACTGAATAAGGGCGGCACCTGGGCCGGCGCCAGTGAAAACCTGAAAAAAGGCTGGTGTCAAACCATGTGCTGGAGCCATCCCTACCCGGGAAATCTGGCGCTGATCCAGAAGGGCGCGGCTCCTATCGGAGATGATTGGGATGGACACGTCCCTGAAGCGGCAAAGAGCCCTGCTCCGCCACAAATGTATGAGCAGGTATCTATGTTTGATTGAACCATGAAAACGCGGGCTAGATTGCCCCAAAACAAGGGGAGCGTATATTACCCGCCGATCCATAACTTGAGGACGGCACTGCATCTTTGGAGATCACAGCCCGGGAAAAAGGATTATGCCTTGTGGTTAGAAGTTTCTTCTTCACTCCGGGATGCAATAGCCCTGGATGGGATATGCAAATGGACGGTTATTTGGACGAAGTATCAGATTTGCGACAACAAGAAAGGAGAAAGCACATGGAACGGGTATGCGAATTTTTGAAGGAAGCCGGTGTATATTATCTGGCGACGGTGGAGGGGGATCAGCCCCGGGTGCGGCCCTTTGGAACGGCCCACATCTTTGAGGGGAAGCTCTACATTCAGACCGGCAAGGTCAAGCCGGTGTCCAGGCAGCTCCAAGCCAATCCCAAGGCGGAACTGTGCGCCTTCCACAATGGGCAGTGGCTTCGCCTTGCTGGGGAGCTGGTGGAGGACGACCGGGTGGAGGCGAGAAAGTCCATGCTGGACGCCTATCCCAACCTGCGGGGCATGTATGACGAGAACGACGGCAACACCCAGGTGCTGTATTTCAAGGACGCCACTGCCACCTTTTCTTCCTTCACAGCCGCCCCGGAAGTCATCCGTTTCTGAGGAATGCCTATGTTCCGAAAGAAAAAGAAGCAAGAAACCTATGACCGGGAGAATCAAAAACCGGTGATCCGCGCCAGCATCTGCACCGGTGAACAGGTGGCGGGCTTTCAGGACATCCACACCGGGAAATTCCACGAGGTTCAGCTAATCCGAAATGACCGTGACCTGGAGGAGTTTCTGGAGCGGTACGGGATCGATGAGGCAAATGTGGGGAGGACCTACTGAGAAAAACAAAAGCAGCGGGACACCCAAAAGATGGATGTCCCGCTGCGATCCTATACGCGTTTCCTTATTTCCCCCAGGGCGCGTCATTTCCGTCATCCCATGGGCAAGCCAATTGAGGGCGGTCAATGGCCGCTGATTCCGGAAGTCATCGTAAGGGGGTCCCGGAACAGCGGGAGCTGGGGCGGGGCAAAGGTGAATATCACAAACAGCGCGCCCGCCAGGCAAACCCCGGCCAAGGCCAGCCACGGGCGCTTGCAGGTCAGCCGATCCTGCTGAAAAAGCCGCCACTCCAAAAGATAGGCCAATGCCGCCGAAACATAAAAGATTCCGATGTTGACCCAATCCGGGGAGGTTCCCAATGCGCCGTTGTAGGTGTAAAACAGAATGGGGATCAAGGCAAGCCCCAGCAAAATTCCCAATCCCTTGACGCACCAATAGTTTTTCTGTTCCCGGAAGAACCGGCGCTGGATGAGGGCAAAGAGAAACATGGGCCAATATAGCAGCTTCATATGCTCCCAGGTGGATTCGTTGACCCCGGAAAAGAGGGCGGCCAAAATGCTTCCCCCGGTCCAGTCATACAAAAAATGCAGCAGTGTGCCAAAGAGCGTGCTGAAAGCGAACCCCGCCCCCTGCCAAAGAAAAGAACAACCCATCATCTTTAGCCCCCTCACCGGTTTGATTATAAATCTCTAAATGAGCAGATTTGAAGAATGCTTGCACTGGAGCGGGAGCTCCCAAGGCTCCCTTGTATAAAGGGGGCTGGCCCGCAGGGCCTGAGGGATTGTGCAGTGAAATGCTGCGAATCCGCCCCCGCTCCGGCGAAAAGGGAAGCGCCCCGCCGCGTCAATCCCCCAGTCACGGCTTCGCCGTGACAGCTCGCTGCGGCGAGCCCGGTCGCGGCTCTGACTGCTCACTTACGCTGTCATTCACTACCGCAACTGCGCGACCCTTACCCTTTACACAAGGGGGCCTTTGGCTGTCTCCTTTATCTGCAATTTGTGTACAATTTGAATTTGTTCATTTAGAGTATCAATATTGTATGCAATGCCGCTCAAAAAAAGTACCGGGGGAAACAAAGAACAGGCTTTTCCCTCCCGGGAAAATGTGATAAAATGGCGGCAAAGGGAGGGAATTTTGTGATTCGAAACTTTGAGGATTTCTGCTGGGAGCTGGGAAGATGCGGCTTTTCCATGGGCGGGGGCAATGCCAAGGGGATTTTTGCCCTGATCGACTATGACTGGATCCAGCAAGAGCAGCTGGACACCCCGGTGAAGTGGCACTGCGGCGACCCGGAGGTGGATCCTTGGGAATGGCGCATGCGGGTGCTGGAGGAGCGAAAGGACATTGCCTATTCCAAAGTGTTCTTCAAGACCAGCGGGTTTATTACCAGGGAATGGTATCCCTGTTTCTACGCCGTTCGCAGGCGAGGGGAGTCCTTTGCCGAAGTCTATGAACGGGGGACGGTCAGCCATACGGCGAAGCGGATCTATGACATTGTATCCGAAGGTCCTGCGGCCCTTCACGAGATCAAGGCCCTGGGCGGCTTCGGCAAGGAGGATAAGGCGAGCTTTGACCGGGCGCTGGTGGAGCTGCAAATGAGACTGTTTCTGACGATGACCGGCCAAAAACAGAAGAAAAACAGATACGGTATGGAATACGGCTGGAACAGCACCGTGTTTACCACCGTGGAGCATTTCTGGTCAGAGCGGGGCTTTGAAATCCCGAAGTTGGACGCGGAGGAAAGCGCACAGAAAATCCGGGAGCGGATCCTTCTGCTGAATCCGGAAGCGGAGGAAAAGAACATTCGGAAGTTTATTGTGGGATAACATGCCACCAGGCCCGGAACCGCGTTTTGCGGTTCCGGGCCTGGGTTTTTGCCCCTATTTCATGGGGTACAAATTATAGACCTGCTTTCCCTCGCGCTGGGCTTTCTCAGCCCAGCGGGCAGCACCGCCCCAGGAGTGGGAGATGTAGGTGAGTACATAATCCGCTTGATTCAGCATCCATTTATTCCGCCGGGAAATGGCGTACCGAGGATGCGCCAGTTCCATGCCCTCGGGCAGCACGGTGTCGGAATTGTCCTACCGGTCATTCTCTCCCGGAAGATATGCCAGTACTACGGCATAGCAAATGTGTGGGTACTCCATGGCAAGCTCCCGCAGCACGCCCCGCACCAGTCGGTCAAAGCCGCCCTGGTTGCCTACGTAAAACATATCTACCTGGTGGTGCTCGATCAGCTCCGTCAGCACCCGGCGCAGTTCCGGACGAATGGTTTCCGGGCAGTCCCGATGCCCGAAAAAGGTACAAACAGCCATATGCAGCCTCCATAATATGGGATATATCACAATAATAACACATTCTTCGTAAAATTGCGATATATCCCACACGATTTGTCGCAGATTTGGTTAAACTGAATCTACCGATCATCATGGAAGGAGTGGATGGATGTGAATACCAAGGAGGCTGTGGCAAAGCGGATTTTGCAGCTATGCGACCAACGGAAACTATCCGTCAACGCACTGGCCACTGTTTCCGGAGTTCCGCCATCTACCATCTATAGTATGCTCAACGAAAAAAGTCAGAATCCGGGGATCGTCTCCCTGAAAAAGCTCTGTGACGGGCTGGACATCACCCTACGGGAGTTCTTTGACAGCGACTTGTTTGAAGCTCTGGAGCAGGAGATCCAATAAAAAAAGCAGCAGCGGGCAATCTCCGCTGCTGCTTTTTTGGTGCTTTGGCTTACCGGCAGTAAATCTCAATGGCCTCATGGGCAAACGCGGCGGTGCCTTCTCCGCCGGCTTTGTCAATGTTTTCCGTCATGGCGTCTCCGGCAATGTACATCCAGCCCAGGTTTTGCAGGATCTGCTTGGTGCAGGTGTAGTAGTGCTCCGTGATGAAGTCTTGCAGCTTGGCAACCAGTCCTTGGGCTTCCGGGGAGGCGGGGGACAGGCGGCGGATCGCGCCGAACTCCCGGAAAATGTCCATCAGGGCGTCTCCGGCGGCGTGCATCTGAGCTTGAGACTGACCGGCGGTCTTGGCCTCAAACTCCCGGTAAGCCTCGGTGGCGCCCCATTTGGCCTTGGCCTGGGCGGCGTAACGTTCCAACTGTGAATTGTCAAAAGAAGAAAAATCCAAATTGCTCACTCCTGTTTTCTGAATTTGACGGGCGGATCGAATCAGACCTTCCAGGTGTTCCTTCTGAAGGGTCAGCAGCTGGATCTGCTGCTCCAGGGCGTCCATGGGATCAAAGTTCGGGGCGTCCAGAATCTTTTTGATCTCCCGGAGGGGAAACTGCAGTTCCCGGAACAGCAATATGGCGTGGAGCCGTTTCAGGGCGGCGTCGTCATACAGCCGGTAGCCTGCCTCCGTGACCTGGGCGGGCTTCAGCAGGCCGATGGCGTCATAGTGGTGGAGGGCGCGCACACTCACACCGGTCAATCGGCTGACCTGTTTTACTGTTTTCATGGAATCCCTCCCGTCAAGAACATGATACCCTATGACGTAAGGTGAGAGTCAAGAGGGAAAATCCATTTTTTTCAGAAATTCTCCCAGCCGGGCGGCGAAAACGTGATGACCGTTCTCCGTCAAGTGTACCCCGTCAAAGGCCAGCTGCAAATCCCAATTCCGGGTGTCCGCAAAGGGGATGTTCAGCCCCTGTGCCACAAGGCCCCAGCATTCCGCCAAACGCCGGGATTCCTCCACCAGCGCATCTGTCGGCACCCAGGCGCCCCGCTGCACAGGCGACGGGGAGATGAGCAGGAGCGGACACCGGGGGACCATCTTCTTTAGAAAGGCTTCCATGCGCCCGGCGGCCTGGTGGGCGGAAGCGCCCTGGAGCAGGTCGTTGGTTCCCAGCATCACCGCGAACAGATCCACCGGCTTGTACCGGTCTAAAAGGCGCTGGGGGGAATGGTTCCGGGGGATCTGCCGCCCGTTCATCCCCTGATTGATGACCTCCCAGCCGGTAATCCGTCCCAGCAGTTCCGGCCATCGGTTCTCGGGCCCATACCGGCCGCCCAGATAAGACCGGGGATCATAGCCGTAGGTATTGGAATCTCCAAAACACAGGATCCTCATGGAAATCGCCTCCTTCTGATTCTCAATATAACACAGAATCTCCGGAAACGAAAGGGGAATCTCCTTTCCTTTCGATTGGCGGAAAGACTGCTCAGCGTATGCCGAAGGCATGAATGAAAAATACGGACAGAGACGGGATTGTATGTTTCCGAAGGACAGCCCGAAAAAATAGTTTTTTTGGGTGAGACAAATTCGACGTCAGAAACGTCTAACAGATACAAGCAAATCAGAAAAGGACCGCACTACAAAGGAGGAAAACATCATGACTGGGTTACTTGTTTTACCATTCGTTCTGGCGGCGATCGTCGCTGTGCTGTATGCAAAATGCGAGCCTGTATGACAGGAGAAGGAAATATGAAAGATAAAATTGGTGTTCGGCGTTTCCGGCTTCCATATGAGATTCCGGACGGCATGGGCCTATAAGCAAGGAAGGTAGTTTATGACAGCAACTAAGAGAAAAAAGACGCTCCTTCTGGTTTTGCTGGCGGCATGCTGCCTGGGTGGATTCCTTTTCCTGAGGAAGGGGGAAAGCCCTTCCGGGGAATCTACCATTCCTACAGATTCCGCCGCCCCAACCGAGAGTCAGCCCCCTATGACCTTGGAGGGGCTGCTGGGGGAGGACTACGCGGCGTTTGTGACAGACACGCTCATTATGCAGATGGAAAACCGAATGGGGAAAAATCCTGAAGTTCCGTATTATCCGGTGACGGAGCACAGGCCGCTGACAGATTATGTTGTGATCGATCAGCAGACCCAGTTTGAACTGGATGGGGAGGGCTATCTGGTCATTATTCTTCCCGCCGGAACCGTGACGGACCCGGCCCACGGGGAGCAGCGTTTTCGGATTCTGAAAATTGCGTCCTCAGGGGAGAACATAGAAACGCCGGTTCCGGAAGCGGACTGGAAGCTGATTCTGGTCAATGGGGACAATCCGATTCCCCAGGACTTCAGCGTGAATCTGACCCAGCTGCGCAACGGGCAAGCGGTGGATTCCAGGATGTATCCGGATTTGCAGAATATGATGGATGACGCCCGGGCGGCGGGGCTTTCACCTTTGATCTGCTCTTCCTATCGAACGGAGGAAGATCAGGAGGCCCTTTACGCCAACAAGGTCAGCCGCCTGATGGATCAGGGATACGCCCGGGAAGAGGCGGAAGTGGAGGCGGCCAGATGGGTGGCGGTGCCCGGTACCAGCGAACATCAGCTGGGACTTGCGGTGGACATCGTGGCGGAGAGCTACCAGGTTTTGGATGAACAGCAGGAGGATACAGCGGAGCAGAAATGGCTTATGGATCATGCACATCAATATGGCTTCATCCTCCGATACCCCCAGGACAAGAGCCATATCACAGGCATAGGCTATGAGCCCTGGCATTACCGGTATGTGGGCAAGGAAGCCGCGGCGAAAATCTATGAGGATGGAATCTGTCTGGAAGAATATCTGACAGACCTGGAATAAAAGGGCCGAAGGGCGGGATCCCGGAAGAGGTGTGCCGCCTGGGTGGGAACCCGGGCTTGAATCCCATAGGAAGCGGGAAGCTGCCGCCTTTTGACCGCCCTGCAGGAACCACTTATAGCCGATCACAGACCGACTGTTGAAAATCGGTTGCAATGGAGCCCCTGGTTTTCTATAATGACATTACAGAAGGGGGGAACAGCATGCAAGTGGAAATCAAGATTGACCAGTCCTGTGTGGAGCCAAAGGTCATCATCCTGACTGCCGCTGTAACGGAGGAGGTCAACCGTCTCGCGGACCAATTGACCGGAGGAACGCCCCGGTTGATTTCCGGCATCCGGAACGAAAAGATCCAGGTACTCCCGCCGGAGGATCTGATCCGGGTTTACGCCAGTGGCGGGAAGGTATTTGCGGTTACGGCGCAGGGGGAATACACCCTGCGGCTTCGGCTGTATGAAATGGAGCAGCGGTTGGACCATAAGCAATTTGTCCGCATTTCCAATTCCGAGATCATCAACATGAAGAAAGTCAAAAGCTTTGATCTGAGCATTACCGCCACCATTTGTGTGGAACTGTCCGACGGAACCACTACCTACGTTTCCAGACGGTATGTTTCCAAGATCAAAACCATATTGGGATTATGAGGTGAACACTATGAAAAAGAAGATTTTATTGCGTTCTCTGCTGGGATTCCCAATGGGAGTGGCCCTGGGGTATGGGATCACGATTCTGATTTCCTGCATGTTTGCCGGTGGAGAATACGCGCCCTGCATGCCGGAACTGACGGCTGTGATGGGAAGCGAGATCAAAGCGGTGGTACTGCAAGCGCTGCTGTGCGGGATTCTGGGCGGGGGATTTGCCGCCGCTTCTGTGATTTGGGAGATGGAGGATTGGCCCCTGGTGAAGCAGACAGGAATTTACTTCGGGGTCGTATCCATACTCATGATGCCCATTGCCTATGTGACCCATTGGATGGAGCACAGCCTGACGGGCCTGCTGAGCTACTTCGGAATCTTCCTGGGGCTCTTCGCCCTGATCTGGATCGTCCAGTACGGGATTACCAGACGCAATGTGAAAAAGTGGAACAATCGCCTGCGCCAAGCCCGGGAGGATCAAAAGGAATAACCCCAGCTTCGCAATCCGCAGAGAGATTTTGACGCTTACCGTTCAACAGAAATCTTTGAACATTCACGAAACGGCGCAGCCCTGATGGACTGCGCCGCCCGTGCTACCTTGCGAGATGCGAGAGGATGTTTGTCTCAAAAGTTCTTTCAGCAGCCGTTTACTGCCTTCTGAACTTCTTTCCCCACAATCCCATAACTCCCCAATCCAAAAATCGAAGCAGACCCTGGCAGGAACAATGGCAGTGGCATAATGTTCCGCCAGCTCCTGGTAGGATTTGTTCAGAACCACCTCATCTTTTCCGTGCTTTTCCACACCGGTTTTCAGGTTGTCGCATTGAATCATCCGTGTGACGCCGCCAAAATACCGATAGGCGTTTACATGGGCCGCAGTCCAGCACTCCTGGTTCATGGAGAAGAACGCCTCCACATAGCTGTAGCCACTGTAAGGCAGAGTCGCAACGAACACATAAGCCGGGATGATTTCGCCGGTATCCGTGTCAATGACGGAAGCGGTATCACCTGCCCAGTCCACCTGCATGATCTCTCCGGGCTTGTGGTTCAGGTGCATTGTGGCATTGGTCTTGTTGAGATAGTCGCTATAATACTTGTTGAACTGGGTAGACTGGTACGGAATTTCGCCGGCTGCTTTGCACTGGTCGCAGTATTCAAGCCACAGCAGATTCAGTGTCACGCCGCTTTTCTGCATTTCCTTGTACACATAGGCATAGTCCGGAATCTTGTATACCGGCTTGCCTGGAGCACTGGGAAACAGCAGCACTGCCAGCTGTTTGTCGGACATTTCATCCGGCAGCGGCCACTGCAGACCGCAGTTGCCTGCACGCTGCAGCGTTGCGGCCACGGTGTTGCGCGCACAGTGTAAACTGGCCGCAATCTCAGTTTTGTTGAGCCCCAGGCTATGCAGTCTGAGGATCTCACGGTAATTGGTCATAATGGTTGACCTCCTTGTAGAATTTGCACCCTGAAGGGTACATATCTACATTTTACCGTGCTGCTCAACGGCTGCGGCGACGATGCTCAATCTTGCCGGTGGCAGTGCTCAATTTGTGCGGTCGAGGTGCTCAATCTCGGGCGGAATACTCATACCCAAAAATAAAACGATTGTCCATAAATCTAACGATTGGTAGACGCCCCGGGCAAAAACTTAGCGTGTGAAAGCGGAAGAAAATAAAAAACCATCCTCATTTGCGATCTAATCGCTAGAGAATGGCAAAAAAATTGTGAAAATACCCGGATTAAAGCATATTTCGGTAATAAAAGAAAATCTCCCTTTGCAATCATTGTATCCATGATTGCAAAGGGAGATGGGAATAGTGGGAATGAATGATACAATTTCAGAACAAGGTCAGGAACTTGTAACCATAGCCTGTCTTTTGTAACCGAAGGTCTTTGACTGTAACCCAGCACCCTCGCTTGTAACCGAATAGGTAAACGGTACCCCAAGGAACAATGATGCTTCTTGGGGCTTGATTGTTTCGTGACCTTTGTTATGGCTGTTCCCATCAATCCATACTGCCGCTGCCTTTATTTCCACCAAATTCACATCCGTGCACATGGTCATGGCCGTAATACCAGCACCCATATCGGTATCCGTAGTGTGGTGGGCAGTGCGCGCAGTCGCCGTTACAGCGACCGTTATGCTGCTGTTGATTGGAGCCTCGGGCCATATTGACACCGGCGATTGCCCCAAACAAAGCGGCAAAGAATCCGGGGCGTTTTGGGGATGGACTGTGATCGCCTGCAGATATGTCGATTTCCTCCAAAGAATCATCTTCTTCAAGTTGCTCCGGTTCCTCATCACGCAGATCTTCCGGCAGTGCAAGATGCTGCTGCCTGCATAGTTCTACGATAACCGCATCGTCAATCGCACCGTACAGATATTCCATATCCTCATCAGTCAAGCGTTCTGCGGAATTGTGTACTGCGGCGATAGTCAATTCCTTGTCGTTAATACAAGCAAACTCAACCAAATCGGAACCGGAAAACGCCAGCTTTGCGTCAACCGCCTTGCGAAGCAGACGGTTTGCGGCAGGTACATTTGTCTGCAGTTCTATGATGATCTCACCAACCTCATCCGCAGAACCTAAAGAGGTCAGTCCGGATAAGTTTCGCACTTGCGTGCTTTCATCGTAACCACCATTTTGATACAATCGAACGATTGCACCCCCTAATGCACCCCCTAAACACAGGAAATGCACCCCCCTCCATCCGGGCATTGGATTAGGCTACTCTACGTTTTATGGCGAATCGCAGAGTAGTCTTTTTTTCACGAAAAAAGAGATATCAACAAGCCAAGGTCAATATCTCTTTCTTCTTATTATAATTCACTTGTCAAGCTTTCACAGTATTCTTCTTCCCAGGCGAAATGTTCTTCTGAACAATTTGCACACCGATTGAAAGCATCATCCATGATAATTTCCATGTCGGGTATAATATGCTGATCATCACCTGTCGGAAATAATCATGTCAATTCCTCGCTGCAAGGTTTCTTCATCAATTGCCCCCGTTGCTTGAGCGATTGCGTTTCCCTCATCATCAATAAAATATGTGGTAGGCAGTGAATAAACACCGTAGGTTGTAGCGGCATCCTGATCTGTATCGTAAAATACCGGGAAAGAATAGCCCTGTTCTGCGATGAAAGCAGATGCAGTTTCCACAGTCTCTCTGGAGCCATCGGTCATATTGATGATGAGAAACTGTACTTCTTCACCAATTTCCAGATACTTTTCGTTAAAATCAGGCATTTCCATTTTACAGGGACTACACCAGCTTGCCCAGAAGTTTAGGACAACGGATTTCCCGATAAAATCCGAAAGATGAACTTCATTTCCGTCCAGATCGTAAACTGTAAAATCCGGTGCCAATATCTTTTCTGATTCATCCTCTTGTGTTGTTGGAGCGGAGGCTTCTGTGGATGCGGTTTCCTGCGGTGCTTGTGTGGCAAGCAGATCGGGAGCCAGTTTCTGTCCAAGTTGTTGATATAGGATTCCTGCGCCGCCTAAAATGAGAACAAACACAAGAACGAGAATCATTGTTATCTTCTTTTTATTCATAAACCCTCCTCAACTAAGCAGGCTGAGCAGCTGTCCCAGTGTTCCTGTTGCCATCAGAATACCCACCAATATCAGAAAACAGCCGCTGACGGTATTGATGATCCGGTAGTGTTTCTTGATCCAGTTGAAAGCTGACTTCAAATAGTCGATCAGAACAGCACTGAGAAGAAAAGGAATGCCAAGTCCCAGCGAATAGCAAAGCAGCATCAGCATACCTTCGATTACATGACCTTGCTGAGAGGCCAGCATCAGGGCAGAACCGAGGAACGCGCCCACACAAGGTGTCCAGCCCAAGGCGAATATCATGCCAAAGAGCATGGCGGAGAAGAACCCCATCTCACGGCTATTTACTGTTTTACTGCCGCCTCTGAACAAATTCATTTTGAAAATGCCCAGAAAATTGAGGCCAAAAAGAATTACTACCAGTCCGGAAATCACATTCACTGCGCCTTTGTATTCCTGCAGAAAGCTGCCAATGGTGCCAGCCAATGCACCCATTGCTACAAAGATTACGGTAAACCCACTAACAAATCCCAACGCTCCCAACAAGGTCTTTTTAGCGCTGCGTTCTCCACCACCTGCAAAATAGGAGATATAGATGGGCAGCATGGGAAGCAGGCAGGGTGATATGAAGGTGATAATGCCCTCCAGGAAAGCTACTGCGTATTGCATGAACCGCTGCACCCCTTTCCGAACACCCCTGACAACAGCCAGCCGATAAAGCCCATATAGCCAGCCGTGATGAACGGGTTAGAAGTCAGCGGACAAACTCCTGTGGAGCATCCCACAAAGTAGTAATATGCAAGGCCAACCAATGCGCCGCCTGCGGTAAAGAGAACTGGCTTCAGCCATTTTTTAATTTTTCCTTTCATCTCACATTCCTCCTGCTAAATATTCCTCTGCATAGTGAACAGCAGTTGCCCCATCGGCTACAGCAGTTACGACCTGCCGTAATGCCTTTGTGCGGACATCCCCAACGGCGAACACACCGGGGAGGTTGGTGCGGGTACTTTCGTCTGCAATGATATAGCCTGTCGGATCAATTGTAATCTGATCTTTCACCAATTCAGTGGAAGGCTTTCTTCCTACGCTTACAAATACACCGTCGCAAGCAAGGGTACTTTCTTCTCCAGTTTTCACGTTCCGAATCTGGATACCAGTCAGTTTTTCGCTATGGAGCAGAGCTACAATCTCACTGTCCCAGAGAAATTCCACGTTTTCTGTTTTCATCAAAGGTTCATGGTAAATCTTTGTTGCTTTTAAGGTGTCTCTTCGGTGAACGACAATGACTTTTTTGCAGATACGGGAGAGGATTAGGGCATCCGCCGCAGCGGTATTGCCGCCTCCTGCGATGACAACCGTTTTGTTCCGATAGAACATTCCGTCACAGGCTGCACAGTAGTGGACACCTTTACCGATAAACTCCTGTTCCCCATCAACACCCAGCTCTCTCGGACCGGCTCCTGTAGCCAATACAATGGATTTTGCGTACATAGGGCCTTCGCTGGTCACAGCTTTCTTTACAGAACCTGACAGTTCCAGAGACAGCACCTCAGTCAGCTTGGTTTCCACACCAAACCGCTCCGTTCCTCGCTTCATTTTTTCTCCCAGGGAGAACCCGTCGATGCCATCCTCGAAGCCGGGATAGTTGTCGATTTGCTCGGTCAGAGCCATCTGCCCACCGGCAGACAGCTTTTCTAAAACCACGGTGTCCATTCCCGCTCTGGCGGCATAAAGGGCTGCGGTATAGCCGCCGGGACCGCCTCCTACCACGATCATGTCGTAAATATGCTGCACAGTATTTGCTTCCTGCGTCTGGTGCTGCAAGGTTTCTTCAATGAACGCCACCAACTGCGCCCTGGATTCCGGAGCGACGATAGAGCCAAGAGCCTGTCCGCTGTGATAGATCAGCAGAGTAGGGACAACTTCTATAGCCTCGGCCTCAGCCAATTCCGGCTCATCATCAATGTTGACCGCAGTGAATACCAGCGTATCCTTATATTCCTCAGCCACGCTTTCCAATGCCGGAGCCAGACGGCGGCAATATACGCACCAAGGGGCTGAAAATTCCACCAGAACAGTCTTTCCGCTATGCACCATTTCTTCAAATTGATTTCTATTGATATTGATAACTGCCATATTGCCAGCTCCTTTCCTTTGTTTGATCATAGTATAGCCAATCTAAAATAACATTTCGGTGATGATATCACTAAAAAGAAAATCCGCCTGCCATGTTCCCATGGCAGGCGGGAAAATCAAATCTTTACACTTCCGTCATCCACAGACCGTGGAGATTGCAATAGGCGTAAACCGCAACCGCTTTATCATCTCCCAAGCAGAAGGTGACATTGGGTTTGTCATCGGGTTTCAGAGCTTTGCGCTGCCCACCGTTTTCGGTCTGGACATAGACCCACTCGATGAAGTGTTCCGAAAGCATCGGATGATCCACGCTGCCCACATTGACGGTGACGGTATTGCCCTCTACCTTAACCACAGGCTTGTGCTTCTCGCCGCTGGCTTCTACGGTGTTGGGTACCAGAGCAGTCATTTTCTGACCGCAGCACATCATAGGAACACCTGCATCATGGATCATACCCACCAGATTGCCGCAGTGTTCGCAGACATAAAACTTTGCACCCATTTTCATTTCCTCCGTTTTATCAATAGTTTTCCGCACGCACTTCGAAGAATGCCTGAGGATGCTTGCATACAGGGCAGACCTCAGGAGCCTTGGTTCCTACCACGATATGTCCGCAGTTACGGCACTCCCACATGGTAACGCCGCTCTTTTCAAAGACCTTCATTGCTTCCACGTTGCTCAGCAGCTTGCGGTAGCGCTCCTCATGCATCTTCTCAATGGCAGCTACGCCACGGAATTGTTCAGCCAGATCATGGAATCCTTCCTCATCAGCTTCACGAGCCATGCGGTCATACATATCCGTCCACTCGGCGTTCTCGCCTTCAGCAGCATGGAGCAGGTTTTCGGCGGTATCGCCCAGCTCGCCCAGCGCCTTGAACCACAGCTTGGCGTGCTCCATCTCATTCTGTGCAGTATGCAGGAACAGAGCAGCAATCTGCTCGTAACCGGCTTTCTTGGCTACAGAGGCAAAGTAAGTATACTTGTTGCGGGCCTGAGATTCACCTGCAAAGGCTTCCCACAGATTCTTCTCGGTCTTGGTACCTGCATAGGGATTTTTTGCAGGAGCTACAGCATCCTCAATCTTCACAAACTTGTCGGCAGGCTGCTTGCAGATGGGGCACTTAAAATCAGGTGTCATAGGGCCTTCATGAATGTAACCGCAGACTGTGCATTTCCATTTTTCCATTTTCTTTTCCTCCATTTTTTCATTGAATTGAATGTTTTTTAACAGGGATTCCACAGCATCCACCGGAATACCGGGATACGTTTTAATGCTTTCCAGGAATGCCCTGGTGTTACCGCTCTGAGGCAGCATAAAGCCGGCTTCCCTGCACAGATCCTCAGCCATCAAGCGAGAGGATTTTTCCACAGCGACGCTCAAGACATCGGGAAGCTGCGAAGCAATGTTCTCTGCATTGGCTTTGCTTTGAACTAAGCCACGAAGTGCTTCGACAACTTTTTCTTCTTTCGGCTGCTGGGGCGGAAGTTCTTTTGGAACCATAGAGATTGCAGAGGATGGACAGGCTTCGGCACAGGCACCGCAGCCGATACACTTTTTAGAATCAATGATGCTGTTCTCTGTATCAGTCGCTCCGGTAGGGCAGACATAGAGGCAAAGGCAATCCTTAGTACATAAGCGAAGATTTCTTACTGCATATTTTTCAGCCATAGTTATGCCCTCCCTTCCACTTTTTCAAATTTCCAACTGGGAACCTTACACACCGGACATAGCTCCGGAGCTGTGTCACCAACATAGACAAAACCACAGACCGTGCAAACCCAGACACCGGTGTTTTCCAACATCTTGTCTCCCTCAGATTCATATCGAGTCAGCAGAGATTGGAGCATTCGGGTAACCTTTTCACTCCAAACCTGACAGCGCAGACCACCCCGATCTTTTCTTTCACCGGCTATAGCATTGCCATAGGGATACCCTACAGACAAATCCTTGTCAATGAGTTCCAGCAGCTTGGCTGTGCTGGCATCCTCGACGGGCGCAGCCTTGCTCCTGAAGAACTCTGCCAGTTTTCTGAAATCATCTGCCTGCTGGGGCAGATACTGCTTTTCGCAGCCACGGGCCAGATTGGAGCAGATGATGCTCATTTCCATAGGGGAGAGTTCTTTGTCCACATGGGGCTTTTCAAGGACCTCCTGGGACGCTGTTTTTTCTTCTTTGGGTTTGAAAGCGTCTTTGCCTGCTTTACAGATAGGACACTTCCAATCGGCAGGTAGGTCTTCCCACTTGCCACCGACAGCTTCATCGTGAATATATCCACAAATGCCGCAAACATATTGTTTCATAGGTTTTACCGCCTCCTTTATCTATATTTTATCAAATCACGACACATATTCCGTGACTTAATCACCTATTTCACTCGCAGGAGTGATGGCCGCAGCCGTGGGAACCGCAAGAGTGACCTTCCCCATGGTGGTCGTGATGATCACACCGGACATTGGGGTTGAAGTCCAGCTCGCCTGCTGCCAGTGCTTCTGCTGCTGCATCAGCGTTGCCGGAAACACCACCATAAAGCCGGATACCCACATCGCTCAGTGCCATCTGGGCACCGCCGCCAATACCGCCGCAGATCAGGGCATCCACCTTCAGTGCACTCAGGACGCCTGCCAGCGCACCATGGCCGCTGCCGCCAGCATCCACAACCTCAGACGAAATGATTTTTCCATCTTCCACATCGTAGATTTTAAACTGTTCGGTGTGCCCGAAGTGCTGAAAGATTTCTCCGTTTTCGTAAGTGACTGCGATTCTCATAATATTATCTCCTTTCGGTTTTTCGTGCATCTGATAGATTTTTTGTTGATAGCAATTTCTGCATCCGTATGCTTCGTGATTGCCGTTGCAGAGTGTAAAATCCCCTCCCTCGATTCGCAGAGGAAGTCCCTCAACTAACGCATCCGCCAGTTTTTTACGGGCAGCTGCATAAATCTGCTGAACCGTTGTTCTGGCAATACGCATATACTCTCCGCATTGCTCCTGAGAAAAACCTTCACGGTCAATCAGGCGAATGGCTTCATACTCATCCACATTCAGGACAATGGGAGTCAGTTCCTTGCCGCCAGAAATGGGAACAAAACCATCATTATCCGGCAGGCAACAAACTTTTCTGCATTTTCTCGGTCTTGGCATAGATTCACCTCCATAATATTTACGGCATATGCCATTTATACAGTTATTGTACATCTCCCTTTTCCATATGTCAACGGGATTATTGACATATGCTATAAATTATTTTATACTATGTGTATTCAAGGAGGTGTACCCATGGATTTTTCATCCTATTTGCCAATTTGGAACAAACTGACACCGGCCCAGCAGCAGCTTTTGGAGCGAAATGCTGTTTTACGAAAAGTGGACAAAGGGACTGTGATTCACAACGGAACTGTGGAGTGTACCGGTCTTCTGCTGGTAAGAAGCGGACAGCTTCGTGCCTATATTCTTTCCGATGAAGGACGGGAGATTAGCCTCTATCGTTTGTTTGATCGGGATATTTGCCTGTTTTCCGCCTCCTGTATGATGAACAGCATTCAGTTTGAGATCACCATTGAGGCTGAGAAGGACACAACGATGTGGGTTATTTCTGCTGACACTTATGGTCGCTTAATGAAAGAGTCTGCTGTGGTAGCTAATTTTACCAACGAAATTATGGCCACCCGTTTTTCTGAGGTTATGTGGCTCATGGAGCAGATCATGTGGAAAAGCTTTGATAAAAGGCTGGCAGGATTTCTGCTGGAGGAATGTGGCTTAGAGGAAACAAACATCCTCAAGATTACCCATGAAACCATTGCGGGCCACATGGGTACCGCCCGTGAGGTAGTCACTCGAATGCTTCGCTATTTCCAGAACGAGGGGATGGTCAAGCTGACTCGTGGAACAGTGGAGGTTACAGACGAAGCTGCATTGGAGGAACTGCAAAATGATTAAGCAAAAAGGACATCTGCTTGCTATTGGCTGCAAGCAGATGTCCTGATTTTATGCTCGATCCATTCCACAGGCCGTAGCCGATTCAATGAGGCAGCGATCATTGGTCACCGCATCGTAGAACCGGAAGCCGCCGGAGAAGTTATAGCAGTCAAAGCCGTTTCCAGCCAGGATACGACAGGCAATGTAGCTCCGCAGGCCGCTCTGGCAGATGACGTACACCGGTTTCGTCTTGTCCAACTCATCCAGGCGCTCCCGAAGTTCATCCACTGGGATATTCAGGAAACCATCGATGTGTCCCCGGTCATATTCCCCAACCGTTCTGGTGTCCAACAGAGTTACGCTTCCATCACGAGGAAGCTTATCTGCATCTTCCAGATGCCACTGTTTCAGAACACCGTTTGCGATATTCTCAATCATAAAGCCCGCCATGTTTACAGGGTCTTTGGCGGAGGAGTAAGGCGGTGCGTAGGCCAGATCCAGATCCTTCAGCTCTGTGGCTTTCATTCCTGCACGAATAGCGGTAGCCAGTACATCGATGCGCTTATCCACACCTTCGTAACCTACGATTTGAGCGCCCAGCAGGCGGTAAGTTTCTTTTTCAAACACCACTTTCATAGTCATGACCTTCCCACCGGGGTAGTATCCCGCGTGGCTCATGGGCGACAGGATAACCGTATCCACATCCAGCCCTGCTTTTCTGGCGTTTATCTCGTTGACGCCGGTAGTGGCGGCAGTCATGTCAAAGACCTTGATGACACTGCTGCCCTGAGAGCCGGTATACCGGCTGTCTCCGCCGCAAATGTTGTCCGCAACAATTCGTCCCTGTTTGTTTGCAGGGCCTGCCAACGAGATCAGAGCATCCTGCCCGGTAACGAAGTGCTTCACCTGCACCGCATCGCCCACGGCATAGATGTCGGAAACGGAAGTTTCCATCCGGTCATTGACCACAATACTTCCTTTAATGCCCAGCTCTAACCCGGCATCTTTTGCAAGGGTGGTTTCGGGAGAAACACCAATGGCCAGGATTACCATATCAGCATGAAGGGGAGCTTCGTCTTTCAGCAGTACATCCACACCGCCGTCCTTTTCCTCAAACCCTTCCACAGTATGACCAAGTGCCAGCTTGACACCGTGCCTGCGCATTTCATTGTGGATGAAAGAAGCCATATCCGCATCAAAAGGATTCATAAGCTGCTTCGGACGCTGGACAATGGTGACCTCCATCCCCAGCTCCCGCAGGTTTTCTGCCAGCTCCAATCCAATGAAGCCACCGCCTGCCAACACAACAGACTCAGGATGGTTTGCATTGATGTAATCCTTGATATGGAAGGTGTCCTCCACAGTGCGCAGGGTAAACAGCTTATCCAGCCCCACACCGGGAAGTCGGGGCTGTGTAGGCTTGGCACCGGGAGAGAGGATCAGCTTGTCATAGCTCTCCTCGAACTCCTCACCGGTTTGCAGATTCTTGACGGAAACAGTCTTTCTGTCAGGATGAATCGCTGTGACCTCATGACGTACCTTCATGTTCACACGGAACCGAGAGAAGAAGCTCTCCGGTGTCTGGAGGGTCAGATCCGACCGATCGGTAATCACATCACCGATATAGTATGGCAGACCACAGTTGGCATAGGAGATATACCCCGAGCGCTCAAAAACTACGATTTCTGCCTGCTCATTTAGTCTGCGAATACGGGCGGCAGCGGTAGCACCGCCTGCCACACCGCCTACAATGACAACTTTCATATTATCGTTCCACCTTTCCTGCATAAGCGGAAATTCCGCCTATGTTTTTCACATTGGTATAACCCATCTGCTTCAAAATAGCAGCTGCCTGACGGCTTCTTGCACCGCTGAGACAATGAACAAAAATGGGGGTAGCTTTATTGTCAATCATGCCAGCCACTTTGTTAATGGACTGCAAAGGAACATTTTTACTGCCCGGGATATGCCCCTGCCGGTATTCGTCGGGGGTGCGAACATCCAGCAGGACTGCGCCATCCGTAGTGCTATATTCTTTGACACCCTGATTGATGTCAGGGCCTTTCAGGAAATCGAAGAATCCCATCTTTGCACCTCCTTACAGCATGGCGAGAATCTGAGCCTTAGGTCTGGCACCGGTGGCCTGATTTACGACTTTGCCGTTCTTCATAACCACCAGAGTGGGAATGCTCATCACACCGAACTGCATAGCCAGTTCCTGTTCCTCATCCACATTAATTTTAACAACCTTGATATCGGAGCGCTCCTTGGCAATCTCCTCTACCAGAGGAACGACCATGCGGCAAGGACCACACCAGGGAGCCCAGAAATCCATCAGGACGGGCTTGTCCGAGTTCAAAACCTCTTGATTGAAATTGTTTTTATTTACATTGATAGCAGACATATTTAAGTCCTCCTGTTTTCTTTTTATGGTTTCATTATATCCGGTAGTCGTTCCTTGTTCTGTGATTTTATCACTTATCGCCGGTGACTGTTTCACCGGGCCAACTGTTAATTCCGCCGATCTCAATGATATTGGTGTAGCCCAGTTTCACCAGTTTTTCAGATGCCTGCTTACTCCGATTACCGCTGCGGCAGTATACCAGAATCAGCTGATCTTTATCCGGCAGTTCAGAGATATCCTCTGTGCCAATGGATTCGTTGGCAATATTGATAGCACCGGGAATATGCTTTTCGCTATATTCCTGAGCAGTACGAACATCGAGGATGATATATCCGGTTTCCTCCTCCATCATCGTAATAGCTTCCTCCATAGTAATCTGTCGATAGGTTTTTTCAGCGGATTGCGTTGCACAACCAGAGAGAAGCAGTAAAGTCATTAAAATGGGAATGATTCTTTTCATGTGTATACCTCCATATTTTGAAGATAGGGCAGCCGTTTCCAGCTGCCCTGTTTCCGTTTTTAAGTTCTTGCCATTCCGTCTACACTGAGCACAACGCCCGTGATATAGGATGCTTCGTCAGATGCCAGGAACACAAATGCATTGGCAATATCCTCCGGCTGACCCAGGCGGCGCAGGGGGATCTGCTTGATGAGCGGATCAATTACTTCCTTGGGAACAGCCTTCATCATATCGGTCAGGGTAATACCGGGAGCGACTGCATTCACTCGAATACCCTTCGGACCCAATTCCCGGGCAAGGGAAACCGTCAGACCATTGACGGCGAATTTGGATGCGGGATAAGCAAAACCGCTGGGCTGACCGTAAATACTGACCATTGAGGAGGTGGAGAGAATAACACCTTGACCTTTTGCAATCATGCACTCACTGGCGGCTCTTGTAGCATTGAACACGCCTTTTACATTCAGATCCATAACCTTATCAAAGGTTTCCTCCGTATACTCGGTAAAGGGAGTGCTTTCGGATACACCGGCATTGTTCACCAGAATATCAATGCAACCGTATTTTGAGGCAGCTTCTCGGAACGCATTGCGGACAGATTCCAAATTGGACAGGTTAGGACTGATTCCCGCAACTGTTGCATCAGGGTACTTTTCTTTCAGCTGCGCAACCGCTTTGTCAGCAGAACCTTGTGAGCTTGCGGTCAGGATTACCGTAGCACCTTCCTTCAAAAATTTGTCTGCGGTAGCGTAGCCAATGCCACGGCTGCCTCCGGTGATGATTGCAACTTTATCTTTCAGTCTCATAAGAATACCTCCTTGTGTTTTGTATTTGTAGTATAACCTGTTTCGGAGGCGCTCTCCGTGATAAAATCACATTTTTCCAAGAAGGAATGATAGAAAAATCATGCCCGTGCATAAATAAAAAAGTCACAGTCATGCTCCGATTTGAAGTGTTTGCCGTGGCTTTTCTAGTTTTCAAAACTCTTTGTCTCTGCATAATTATATGCTTTTCTTCATATTAAATGGTAATCTCAATCCCGCCTCGGAAGACTACCGTGCTTCTTTTCTCATCGATGCGAATGTGATCGACCAAACCGCCCCACAGTTCTTCCCGGAACTCCGTCTGTTCTCCGCTCAAATCTTCCAGCTTGGTGATGAAGTTCGTGAGTATCTCCTTCGTATCATTCTTTTCCTGGATGAGTGCCTCCAGTTCCTGAAATCGGCTATGCTTCTCACCATAGAGGGTACGGAGCTTTTTTTCTTTCTCTGCCTGCTCCGTCTGATCCAAAGCGACACTTGCATTCTCCCGGATGAGGTTCGCAAGATTCTCTGCGATAATTCTCAGTTCCTGCTCCAGCCGTTCCTGCTCTGCGTCAAGGGAATCCGTCTGGCAGACCGTTTCAATCAGCCCTTGCAGATTCTCTATGGTTTCCTCTTTCGCATCAACTAGGGCATTCAGCGCCTTGAGGAACATCTGCTTGATTTCTTCCTCGGTTAAATGTGGCGTGTTGCAGGGTGGGGTGTCTTTTCCGTACTTCCGATTGCAGCGGTAGATGACTTCCGGTACTTGTCGGTGGAATGCCACACCTTCGAGCCGTACCATCCCCCGCAGCATCCGCACTTGATTTTATTTGAGAAGATGCTCACGCCGCTGTAACGACCATTCTGCTCCCGGCGGGCAAGTTCTGCCTGCACAAAATCAAACTGGGCAGGGGGAATGATGGCTTCATGGTGTTCCTCCACATAATACTGGGGAATTTCGCCGTTGTTGGTCTTTCTGGTTTTCTGAAGGAAGTCCGTAGTGTACTGTTTCTGCAGGAGTGCATCCTCATTTGCGACCTAATCGCAAGAGAATGGCAAAAAAGTTATGAAATTACCCGGATTAAAGTGTATTGCCGTAATAAAAGGAAATCTCCGTACACAACCATTGTATCAATGATTGCGTACGGAGATGTCCTCCGTGGTCACCTTGGAGTATTGCTGGCTTAATTTTATGGCCATTTCATGTATTTTTGTAGGATGCACCATTTTTCTTCGCGCTATAATTTCGCGTGAGAAATGCACCAAAAATGTTACGCGAAAAATAAGATTGGTGCAAAGCTCTTATCAGCTAAAGATGTGGTTTACTAACGCTAAAACAAGTTGGGTTAGATATCTAATTGTGTACTCTTCCTTTGTTAAGCTATGGTTATGAGAAAAATTATATATCACAACAAACGCCACATTCTTAAGCTGTATTATCAGGGAGTCCCACCAGCTTTTCTGATGCGAGAGTACCGCATCCCATCTAGTACTCTGTAAATTCTAAATCTTTATAATGGGGTATAGATGCTTCAGCTTGGTTCTTGCATCATCGGTAGTGA
>CALWXR010000033.1 GCA_944385535.1 uncultured Oscillospiraceae bacterium | reverse complement strand
CGGTAACCAGTTGTTTTTACGCCTTACCAGGGCTGTGGCTACATCTTGTGCCTTGCTGAGTTAAGTCGATAAGCATATAAAGTAATAAAGTAACTCTAAATGAGCAAATTCAAATTGTACACAAATTGCAGAAAAAGGAAGCAGCCAAAGGCCCCCTTTACACAAGGGGGCTGTCACGGCGAAGCCGTGACTGGGGGGATTGACGCGGCGAGGCGCTTCCCTTTTCGCCGGAGTGGGGGCGAATTCGCAGCATTTCACTGCACAATCCCTCAGGCCCTGCGGGCCAGCTCCCTTTACACTTTTGGAGCCTTGGGGGAGCTTCTGCCTTTTTTTATTCTATTGGCATCAAAAAAGGAGGCGCCCATTATGGAGCTGAAAGAAATAATTGCTTTAATCACAGCGGCAGTATTTGCCTGGGGGCTCTCCAGGATAAAGGGATTATTGAAAAAGAAAGCGCGAAAAACGGCTTCTGCCAATGCTCAGGTATAATGCATTTGAATCCGTTTGGAGCTTTACTCTGTCTTTTTGGAGCAGAAAAAAACAAATCAGTTTTGTATAATTCCAATCGTAAGGCCGCCGGCCTTAAAAATTCGGATGATAGTTAGCAGCCGCTAACAGGAAAGGAGGACAGGATGAGCATTGTAATCGTCGGCGGAAACGAGTGCATGACCCGCCAATATAAAAACTTATGTCAGGCCTACCGGTGTAAGGCCAAAGTCTACCCGCTAAGGACGGTTGCGCTAAAGAATCTGGGGCGTCCCGATTTGCTGATTCTGTTCACCAGCACCGTATCCCATACCATGGTTCGCTGTGTTCTCAGCAATGTCAAAGGGCAAGATACGATCATCGTCCGTTCTCACAGCAGTTCCTTAGCGGCCTTAAAAAATATTCTGGAACAGCATACCCCATAAGGAGGGTTCCAATATGTCTGAAGAAATGGTTGTTCGGCATTGTTCACCCACACTGGCCGGACTGAAAACCGGAAGCCTGTTTACCGCCAAGTTTGCAGATGATATAGAGCTTCGTGATGCCGTTCGCAAACTGAATCGCGCGCTTGTCAAAAAAGGTCTGCGTGTGCTTCCTCTGCGTTACCGCAACGGAATTGGCTTAATTTATGTCTACCGTCCACAGCGTCTATTCCATGATCTTCAAGATGAAGTGGCTTGTGAATTGCTGAAGGATTGCGGATATTGCAATAAAAGCCCGGAGCAGTGTATCGCCCATCTGGCAAAACGCCTGAACGCTTCCGAAGAATTTCCACATGAGATTGGTCTGTTCCTTGGGTATCCTACGGTAGATGTACTGGGATTCATTCAAAATAAAGCGCAGAATTTCAAGTGCAGCGGAATGTGGAAAGTATATGGAGATGTGGAGCAAGCGCAAAAGACCTTTGCTCTTTACAAGAAATGCACGCGCATTTACTGCGAACAATGGTCCCTTGGCAAAGATATTGAACGGCTGACTGTAGCCGGTTAATATAATAATTCTGAAAAGAAAGGTATGTCAATGATGAGTAAAATTGCTGTTGTTTATTGGAGTGGTACGGGTAATACCGAAGCCATGGCGAACGCCGTAGCGGATGGCGCCAAGAATGCCGGTGGGGATGTTACCGTCTTTACCGCTTCTGAATTTGGAGCGTCCCAGATGGATTCCTTTGACGCCCTTGCGTTCGGTTGTCCGTCTATGGGCAGCGAGCAGCTGGAAGAGAGCGAATTTGAGCCCATGTTCCTGGATTGTGAGCGCAAGCTCTCCGGCAAAAAAATCGCGTTGTTTGGCTCCTACGGCTGGGGCGATGGAGAATGGATGCGTACCTGGGAAGATTGCTGTCGCAAGGATGGGGCCATCCTGGCCGCGGAAAGCGTGATTTGCCAGGAAAGCCCGGACGAGGAAGCAGAAGCGGCTTGCCGCGCTCTGGGTGCGGCGTTGATCTGAGATTCCCCCAATAATCACCATACCCAACGCATGAAAACCTTGCTGTTTCTCAACGGCAGCCTGTGAACGGCGCCATCGCAAGGAGCGCGGTATCATCCTAAGAAAGACCATGCAGCCCGCCCCGGGTTGCATGGTCTTTTTATGCCCCAGTCTCATTTTTTGGCGTGGGGAAGGACATTGCCCATCCTCCTTTTTTTCCTGTTTTCAAAAAGAAATCCGTTCCGTGGATTGACTAATTTCTCTCATGGCGGTATAATGCCTATTTGGGCAGTGGATGAACAGACCGTTACCAAATCGTGAACGGCTCACGTTTAAAAGAACCGCTTTTTCCCAGCGGAGAGAAGAGACACTGATGCGCCAAAAAGCCAAAGGAGGATCCATTTCTATGTCCCAAAAGAAAACAAAGGCACTGGGCTATCTGCCTGACGAGCGGCCCACCACAGGACGGCTGCTGCTGTACGCGTTGCAGCAGGTGATCGTCATGTTCCCCGCCACCGTGACCGTGGCTCTGGTCACCGGCTTCCAGGTATCCACCACCATCTTTGCCAGCGGCCTGGCAACCCTGTGCTTCATCCTGGTCACCGGCCAGAAGATCCCGCTGTACTACGGCTCCAGCTTTGCCTATCTGACTGCCATTGCCAGTTTGGTGACCAGCGAAGCCATCATCGCCAAGCTGTCTCCGGAAGCCGCCGCGCAGCTGCAGGCATGGCAGAACAATACGGTGGAGACCCTGCCCACGGAAGCCATTCAATTTGCTCAGTTCGGCATTGTGATGTCCGGCTTTGTTTCCATCGCCGCCGGTCTGCTGGTTCGCTTCTTCGGCCCGAAGGCAGTGGAAAAGATCCTGCCCCCCAGCATCACCGGCCCCATCGCCATGATCATCGGTCTGACCCTGGCGGGCAATGCTTTGAGCGACGCCTACACCCCCTCCGCCACCTTCACCGGCGATATGGGCCTTGTCTGGGTGGTATCCCTGGCCACCCTGCTTTCTACCATTCTGTTCTCCCACTACCTGAAGGGCCTGTTGGGCCAGCTGCCTCTGCTGCTGGGCGCCGGTGTTGGCTGTCTGACTGCCCTCCTGATTTATATTGCCGGCGGCCGTATCCCGGAAAGCAATCTTTTTGACGCCATGAGCGTGGAAAGCATCGTCTCCGCCTCCTCCTGGAAGCTGGGCACTGGCAGCATCTTTGCTCTGCCCGCCTTCTCCCTTCCCAGGCTGTCCTGGGAGGCTGTGGTGGCCATCATGCCTGTAGCCATCGCCACCATCCCCGAGTCTACCGCGCATATGTATCAGCTGGATATCTACGTCAATGACGTAGCCAAGAAGAAGGGCAAGGGCAAGTACAATCTGATCGGCCTGCTGGATCGGAACCTGATCGGCGACGGCGTAGGCGACATGATCACCGGCGTCATCGGCGGCCCTGCCGGTACCAACTACGGTGAAAACATCAGCACCATGGCCATCACCAAGGTGTTCAGCATTCCCGTGCTGATCGCCGCCGCCATCTTCGCCATGGTTCTCTCCTGCTTCACGCCCCTGATCCAGGCCATTTACGCCATTCCCACCGCGGTTATCGGCGGTCTGGAGATTTACCTCTTCGGCGCCATCGCCGCTCAGGGCATCGCCATTATGATCGACAAGAAGGTGGACATGTTCTCCAGCAAAAATATCGCCGTCATCGCCACCATCATGATCATCGGTCTGGGCGGCAATTACGCCTTCGGCGGCTCCATCCCCTTCTTCGGAATGGAGGTTCCCTGCATCTCCGGCGCCGCCATATTCGGCATTGCCCTGAATTTGCTGCTGAGCATCGGCGAGAAGCCTCAGGGAAAAGCAAGCGAGGAGAAATAAAAAGCGCAATCGCAACGCGCTGTTTCTGCTGAATGACCTGTCCCTGCTTACCATATCAACAAAAACGGGGCTGCCTCAAACTTTTGTTTTGAGGCAGCCCCGTTTGCATTGTTTATTCCAGATTATGATAAGCCTCTTCGTGTCAGTTGAATGCAGACTACCTCCGGCCGATTGTTGATCCGGACGGGAATGACGCTGTTTCCGATGCCCCGGCTGACCACCATACTGGTATTGTTCCGGGTGTAAACCCCGGCGTCATAGGTAGGAAACAGTCCCTGATCCGGAGATAAAATCCCCCCTGCAAAAGGAAGTCGAAACTGCCCGCCATGGACATGGCCGCACAGAACCAAATCCATATCCCCTTCCACGTAGGTCTGGAAAAACCGGGGCTGATGGGACAACAGGACGGTAAACGCCTCCTGGGGTGCAAGCTCCCGAAGCCGCTTTGGATCAATCCGACTTCCACTACCGTTGTCGTTCCAGCGAAAATCGGGATCGTCCAAACCCAAAAGAAAGATCTGTTCTTCCCCTCGGGTAAGCACCACCCGTTCGCCGTGGAGCACCGTGACGCCCGCATCCAGCAGCCCCTGCTCAAAGTCCAAATATGCCTACTGCGAGAACCTGGCCTCGTGATTGCCGGTAACATAATAGCAGGGCGCAATGGCCGCCAGCGCCCCGGCAAAGTCCATAGCCGTCTGAATATCTGTATGCCGGGAGTCCACGAAGTCCCCGGTGATGGCGATGATATCCGGCGAGGCTTGCCGCACCAGGGACAGCAGCCGTTGGTTGTCCTTCCCCATGGTGGTGTTATGAAAGTCGGAAATCTGAACAATACGGCAGCCGTCAAAGGCGTCGGGAAGGTCTACCCTATAAATGGTGTAGGTAGTCAACACCGGAAAGCTGTTTTCCCAGAGGCTCCAGCCGATCATCGCCAGCGACAGCCCCGCAGCGGCTGTGGCCAACTGCCGTTTTGGAATGGGTTTCACCGGAGTCCCCCCTTCCGTGAAAAAATTCGCCCGGGAAAAGTCATCGGCCCGCCCCGTCACAAGGGACGATCCGCCAGCTTCCCCGCCATGATCCTGGTGACCTGAGCGCAGCGGTGGGCGGCAATGGTTTCAAAGGTGGGATAGTCCATCTCGGCGCTGTCGTCCGCCTTATCGGATATGGCCCGGAGGATCACAAAGGGCACGCCGTTTCGGTATGCCGTCTGGGCAATGGCCGCCCCTTCCATTTCCGTGCAAAGAGCCTGTGTCAGAGAAATGATGGCCTCCTTCTTATCCTTGCTGGCAACAAACTGATCGCCGCTGGCTACCCGTCCCAGCTTCACATGGCCGGGATTCACGGTTTCCCCAGCCGCAAAGGCGCACCGGATCATATCCGGATCCGCCGGGAAGGCAGTCACATCCATCCCCGGGACCATTTCTGCGGGATAGCCGAAGGGGCCGCAGTCAAAGTCATGATACATCGCGTCCTGACTGATGACCAGATCCCCGATGTCCAGCTCCTTGCACAAGGATCCGGCGATCCCCGTATTCACCAAATGGGTGACGCCGTAGCAGCTGCACAGAATCTGGGCGCACAGAGCCGCGTTGACCTTGCCCACGCCGCACTGAACCACCACCACCGGCAATCCTTCCAAAAGACCTTCATAATAATCCGAGCCTGCGTGGCACGCGGAAGAAACCTTCTCCATCTGCCCCAGCAGTGTCTCTACTTCAATGCGCATCGCGCCGATAATGCCAAGTTTTTTCATGGTATTCCTTTGCCTTTCCGTTTTCTGTCTATTCCGGGTAGCGGAGCCGGGACGCGTCAATGGTCTCCAGCAGCGCTGCGTATTTGCCGCCCCAGTAGTTTGCCATAGGAAGATTCATATCCAGGCAGTTGCCGCAGTCCTTTGGGCAGGCCCCGGGAACCGGTCCCTGGAAGTCCCGGATGAACCGGAAGCAGTCTGTCACCAGTGGCAGCACCTCCTCCGGCGTCAAGTCTCCCGCCAGCAGCAGATAAAAACCGGTACGGCAGCCCATGGGCCCAAAATACAGCACCCGATCCTTCCACTGCCGCTCATTTCGCAGATAAGTTGCCGCCAGATGCTCTATGGTATGCACCTCGGCGGTATTCATCACCGGCTCCTGATTGGGCTTGGTCAGCCGCAGATCGAAGGTGGTGACCGTTTCCGCCCCCACCCGATCCTTCCGGGAAACATAAAGTCCCGGCTGCAGCCGGATATGGTCAACGGTAAAGCTTGTGATCTTTTCCATAGGTTCCTCCCCATCTGTACGTTCAGTCCTTGGAGCAGTTGGCAGCGTCAATGGCGATCACCAGCAGAAGCCCCGGGATCTCATAGGCCGGATTCTCATACCGCAGTACATAGGTATCGCTCCATTGCAGCAGTTCTTTGGAAATGGTCATCACTTCCCGGCCATTCCTGGTCACCCGGTAATCCCAGCCCAAAAAGTCCCCCTCGGCCTCCCAGCCTTGGTAGTCCACCTCATAGCGGGGCACAAACAGATGAAAGACCTTTCGGATGGTTCCCTGAACCCTGCCATCCATAACAATCTCAAACTGTGGCATAAAGGACAGAAGTTTTTCATGAATGGAGCCCACTTCCCTGCCGGAACGCTTGTCATAGACATGGATCTGATGTCCAAAGGTGAATAATTCCGCCTTGACCTCATAACGGGCTTCCCCGGTCTCATCGTATACGTCGTAGCTGTCCGTCCAGGAAAAAACCCGCTGCCGGATTTGCAGCTGCATAACATCGCCTCCTTTTTCCCTAGAATACCACATCCATCATCACTTTTCAAGCAGAACCCATCTTCCCTATTCCCAATGATGGTTGTGTCTGACTGATGGGCGCTCCCCGGTTCTGCCCGGAAGGATCCCTACAGGAGCTCCCGAAAATCCGCCAGATTTCCCGAAGTTGCTTCAAAATATCTCCAAATTCTGTTTTTTTTGCATTTCCGCCAAATCCGCTTGCTTTTTTCAGTGGATAATGATACAATATCCTCGACTATACCATAAAGGTAGGGATGTAACATGGCTAAGGATAAGAACGAATTCGACTTTGACTTTGATGACTTCGATCCCAAGTCTTTCCTCAATGGCGAAGACTACAATGAAGATATAGATTTTTCCGATTTTTCCGATGATACACTGGGTCTGACTTCCGAGGATCCGGCGGCAGCGTCCGCTGCCCAAAACAAGGATGATCTGGATCTGGATGATTTGAATCTGGACGGTTTCGACCTGGATGATTTGGATCTGGATGACGGCTATGCCTCCCAATCTCATCCTGACCAAGGGGACAGCGGGGATCCTTCCGATCTAAATGCTTTTCTGAGTGATTTGGAGGATACGGAGCAGGATGAGACCGTTCGGGACGGGGAACCTGCGTCCGGACACCGTTTTCATTTCTCCGACGATGGGGATGATTCTGACGATCTGGATTTCCCGCTGGAGGATGACTTTGGTGATGAGCCGGATTTCCCCATGGAGGATGATTTTGGTGATGAGCCGGATTTCCCGGATAATCTGGATTCTGAGGAGAGAGATATGAATAACCGTACTGCCTATTCTGAGGAAGAAGAACCGTCTTCCCAGCAGGGTTCTTTCCGGGACGGGCCTGTAGCGGAAGAGGATTCCGCTTCCTCCCGCACCGCCCGTCGCAGGGAGCGTCGGACGGATCGGGATAAGGGCTCCAATGAACCGAAAGAGCCCAAGGTGTCCAAGCCCAATGTATTCACCAAGCTTTTTGATTTGTACTTTGGCCCCCTGATGAACAAGGACGCCCTGGAGGCGCCGGCAGATCCGGCAAATCCCCGCCGCCGCCGCAGAAAGAGCAAATCGCAGATCTTCAAGGAAGTCTATCTGCCTCCCATTATCGCCTGCGTATGTTTGATCCTGATTCTGTCCTTTGTCATCGGCGCCGTTTCCAATGCCATCACCCAGCGGCAGTTGGAAATCCAGCAGAAAGAAAGCGAAGCACAGGCCTCTCTGGACGCGGCTGAGCAGCAGGAGCAGGAATATCAGCGGATTATGCGTGAAGCGTCTGAACTGGCCCTCTCCTATGACTACGAGGGCGCCATTGATCTGCTGGACAGCTTCCCCCAGATCAACGATTATTCGGACATGTTAGCCAAACGTGCGGAATATGTCAGCGCCAAGGGCAGTCTGGTGGAATATAAGGATTTCTCCCTGATCCCCAACCTGAGCTTCCATGTTCTGCTGGTGGATCCGGCCCGGGCCTATGCCGACACGGAGCTTGGAGGAAAATATAATCAGAACTTTGTCACCACCGAGGAGTTCACCAAAATCCTCCAGCAGCTTTACGCCAACAACTACGTTCTGGTAGATTTTGACTGCTTCATTGATGTGGGGCAAACCGTCAGCGGCAGCGAGCAATTCATGTCCAAGACCCTGGCTCTTCCCGAGGGCAAGAAGCCCTTTATGCTCACCGAGACCATGGTCAACTACTTTGCCTACATGAACGACAGCAATAGTGACGGCGTGGCCGATGCCGGCGGCGATGGATTCGCAAGCCGCCTGGTACTGGACTCCAACGGCGATATCAAAGCAGAATATGTGGACGCCAGCGGCAGCACCCAGGTGGGCAACTACGACCTGGTTCCCATTCTGGAGGACTTTATCGCGGAGCATCCTGACTTCTCCTATCAGGGTTCCCGGGCCATTCTGGCGGTGACCGGTCACGAGGGTATTTTCGGCTACCGGTGCAACACCTCCTACGCGGCTGACCCCACCAAGGGCAATGAGTACTACGAGCAGGAGAAAGCCGGGGCTGTGACCATCGTCAACGCCCTGCGGGAAAAGGGTTACACGCTGGCTTGCTACAGCTATAAAAACGACTCCTACGCCAACATGACCTCCACCCAGATCCAGTCTGATCTGCAGCAGTGGACCCAGCAAATCGCGCCTGTCATCGGGGATGTGGACACCTTTGTTTTTGCCCAGAACAGCGACCTGTCGGACTACTCCGGAACTTCCTTCAACGTAATGTATCAAACCGGCTTCCGGTACTTCATCTCCCAGGGCAAGTCCCCTGCCACCCAGATCAACAACACCTACGTACACCAGGATCGTCTGATGGTCACCGGTGAAACCATGGCCTGGTATTCCGACCGGTTTACCGGCATGTTCGACTGCAATCTGGTTCTGGACATGACCAGCCGGGGAAGCGTTCCCAAGAGCTAAGGGACCTCTGGACGAATTCAAAATCTCTCGGCATCCGCTCTTGCCGATTTCATCAGAGCTTCCCTAATATTTTTACCGCGCCGGGATGTGACCCGGCGCGGTTTTTCAAAGTAAGAAAAGGACGTGCTTCAGCGGCACGTCCTTTTTCAGGGATTATCAATCAATGGGGATCCGATTTCCTTGGCGCGCCACGCAAATCGGCAGCTGCGCATTATCCCAAATCATAATAGGTGGAGAAAGCTTCCCGCTCCTTGGAAATCAGCTCGCCGGTTTCTTTGTCGTACTTATTCTTGTAGCTGACGGCATAGGTCACGGTTTCCAGGCCGTCGTCATAGCCAGAGGTCATCACGATGTAGTAGTCCTTTTCGTCGGTACCCAGGATCTTCATTTTTACATAGCCGTCGGATACTTCCGCCTGGATCTTAATGGGAAAATGGGAACTGTTCCGGAAGGCAAAATCCGTGGTGCCCCAATTGACCGCGGCATCCAGGCCCAGGGGCACATAGCTGACCTTCGCGCCGTGGCACACCCGGGTGACCACCTCCAGATCCGCCAGCAGCACACAGTTATACAGGGTGGTGGAGGTTTGGCAGGCGCCGCCCCCTATGGAGTTGGCCAATCGGTTGCCGGAAAAGGCTGGGGCAGGCTTAAAGCCCCGCTCGGCGGTTCGTTCGCCTACCACGCCGTTGAAGGAGAATTCCTCACCGGGCTGCAGGATCAATCCGTCCAGGATCTCACAGATCAGCCGCAGATTGGTATTCCGGTTCTCGTTGTCATTATGCTTGGTTTCGCAGTAACCCAGCTCGTCCCGGAAGTAAACCTCTTTCCCCAGAATCTCCGGGCGGGTATAGGTCATGGACACCTGAATGGTCTGACCGTATTCCGCCGCGTCAAACTGCTCCCGGGCAGCCTCCGGATCAAAGGCATAGCCATAGGAGCCGTTTACAAAGGCGTAGGTTTCCATATTCAGGGAATCATCTGTGGGCGCAACGGACAGCTCCTGATAGATGGCGTCAAAATCCAGCTGTTCCGGAGTTTCCTCCGGGACGATCTCCGGAATATCAAGTTTGTAGGTCCCGTTTTTACCGGCAGAAATGCCGCTGTCATAGATCCGGCGGATCTGCTCCAGCATTCCCTCCACATCCAATTTGGCAGTTGGATACCCTTTTGTCAGTACCAGCGTAGGCGCCGGAGCCTCCGGGTCAAAGTCTAATGTATTCAATTCCGGTATGTCCCCTTCCAGCGCGTAGCCGGATTGGGATAGGGTGGTATCATATTGACCGGCGTAGGCTTCCAGCTGGGACCGGAGAACGGATTCGTCGTATTCCAGAAAATCCAGCAGACCGATTTGAAGTCCTTCGGCTTGAGACGCGGCGAAAGCTTCCTGCTTCTGCTGGTCGTTACCCTCCCGTCCATAACGGTAGGCGGCTTTTACGGCTTGACGCACGTCCACATCCAGCCCCACATCCTCGGCGGAGAAAGAGAGGGTTTCCTCCGGCAGAGCTACCGTCAGAGGCTGTCCAAGGATGGTTTCCTCCAGGGCCTGCTGAAGGGCTTTCCGGGCTTCCCCCTTGGTCATGCCGCCCACGTCCAGTCCGCCGATGGATACCTGGGACAGAATCCGGTTGTCATAGGGATCCATAGCCCGGTACAGGAAAATACCGGCGGCGGTGATCAGCGAAAGGACGACGAGAATCAGTGCCAGAATCAGCAGCGGGCGCTTCCGGGAAGGGGAGGGCTGCGCCGGGGGTTGCGGTTGGGTAGAAACAATGGTATCATGATCCATAATCAGCACTCCTCAGGTTATTTTGTCCTATTATACCATATCCGGGAAGAATTACAATGTAAAAAAGCCGGATTCAAGGAAGCTTAACATTAAAAAAGTTTTTCGGCCGGAAATAAAATCCCCTCTGGTTATCCGTCTAATAAGTGAAAAGGAGATGATGGGCCGTGACCGATGAAGAATTTGCCGCAAGAATCCAAGTACTTCGGGGAAAGCTGTACAAAACCGCCATGGTCTATCTGGGCAGCCACGCTCTGGCGCTGGATGTACTGGATGAGGCGGTGTATAAGGCTTTACGGGGGCACAAGCGGCTGCGGGAGCCGGAATATTTTGATACCTGGGTCACCCGGATCCTGATCAACGAATGCTACAATGAGCTTCGCCGGCAGAAACGGATCTGCCCGCTGGAGGAGCTTCCGGAGACCGCCGTGGAACGCTTTGACGCCCTGCCCCTGAAGGAGGCGGTGGGGCGGCTGCCCAAAGAATTAAAGGATGTGGTGATTCTGCGCTACTTTGGCGGCTTTACTCTGGCGGAAACCGCCCGAATGCTGAACATTCCCCAGGGAACCGTGGCCACCAGGCAGCGTCGGGCGTTGAACCTATTACGGCTTCAGTTGGAGGAGGTAGCGAAATGAACCGTGAGCAAGAGTATTCTAAATGGATGGAGGAACTGGAAAACAATATCCCGGATCTGGCGCCGGCCGTGGAACGGGCCCGCCAGCGGAAACGAAAAGCCGCCTGGGTGTACCGGCCTCTGGTCAGCGCGGCGGCATGCTTTGCGATCTTTGTGCTCCTGGTGAATTTCAGCGCGCCGGTGGCGGGTGCTTGCGCCCGGATTCCGGTGCTTCGGGAATTGGCGGCGGCGGTCACCTTCTCCCGGTCCCTTTCCGACGCTGTAGAGAACGCCTATGTGCAACCCATGGAGCTGGAGCAAAGTCAAAACCATATTACCGCCCAGATTGCCTATTTGATCGTGGATCAGAAGCAGGTGAATGTATTCTACCGGCTGGATTCGGATGTGTATGATCATCTGGCGGCGGATCCGGAGGTGCTGAATGAAGCGTGGGAACGGCCGGAATCCTGCAGCTATCATACCGGTTCCTTTGACACTGAAAACGGGGCCCTTCGCAGCCTGACCATTGACTTTGTGGAGGGAACTGTGCCGGGGAAGCTTCGCTTGAAGCTGAAGGTGCACAGCAACGGAAGTCAAGAGGCTGTGGAAGCGGCGGCGCCTGATCAGCAGGCGGACCAGTGGGATGTCTCCGACTACACACCCAACTACCTGGCCCAGTTTGATTTTCTGCTGGAATTTGATCCGGAATTTACCGCCGCGGGAAAAATCATCCCGGTGGACAAGACGGTGGAGCTGGAGGGACAGAAGATCACAGTGAAGCAGATCCAGATCTTTCCCACCCACATGCGGGTGGATATTGCGGACGATCCGGACAATACGGCCTGGCTGAAGGATCTGGAGTTTTCTATTCAAACGGACAACGGGATGACCTTTGAAGCATCTGCCAGCGGAATCACCGCCACCGGCTCTGAGAATTCCCCCACCATGACCTCCTACCGGGCGGACAGCACCTATTTCTATGAGGCGCACCGTTTGGAACTGGTAATCACCGGGGCCCAATGGCTGCGCAAGGATATGGAGAAAACCTGGGTGAACCTGAAAACCGGAGAAACCGGGCCCCTGCCTGAGGGCGTGGCCTTTGAAGGCGCGGAGAAAAGCGGCAATATCTGGACGGTCAGTTTCCGTGGAGAATGCCGGAAGGGGGAAGCCATGTACCAGATCTTTGGGCATCAGTTCTTTGACGCCGAAGGAACCGCCTATGAGATCAATGCCAGAAGCACGGTACTTGGCGAGGAAAACGAAAACGGGGAGATGACTTACTTCCTGGAAAAATTCCCTCTTCGAAACTACTCGGATGAAGAAGTCTGGCTCAGCCCCCTCTTTTCCCATACCTGGACAGCGGAAGAGGAGATCCGGATTGCGATTCCATAGTGCGGGGAAAACCACGCCGTCTTGTAAACAGGCCGCCCGGGCGCTGCTCCGGGCGGCCTGTTTGTGTCAAAAAGAAAAACGGCATGGCCGAAGCCATGCCGTTTGTTATGAGATTTGCGCTTGCTTCTCAGGCGCCATCGCCGCCGTTTTCCGAAGATTCCGTCACAGACGGCTCGGTGGTAGGCTCTGAAGACGCGTCCGTGGGAGCCTCTGTAGCTGCGTCCGTGGGAGGCTCGGTGGGCGGTTCCGTAGGCGGTTCGGTAGTCGCTTCCGTAGGCGGTTCGGTGGGTACTTCCGTAGGCGGCTCCGTAGGCGGCTCAGTGGGCGCTTCCGTGGACGGCTCCGTGGGGGCCTCCTCCACCCGGGCGATGATTTGCTCCAGAGTCTTGTACTGGGAGTTGGCGGCAAAGTCTTTGGAGATCAGCTGGCCGGTCTGGCTGTCGTATTTGTTCTGATAGGTCTTGACATAGTAGCCGGTGACGCCTTCCTGGATCACGTCCCCATCCTCATAGCCTTCGGCGTTGTCGTATTCATAATCCTCATAGACCGTCTCCGGTTTGATGGTGCTGGTAATGGCGTAGCTCAGCTCAATGTAGTAGTCTTTTTCATTGGTTCCCAAAAGCTCGATAATGACATAGCCGTCGGAGACTTCCGCCTGGATCTTGATGGGATAGTTGGTATTGTTCCGGAACTTAAAGTCCGGGCCGCCCCAGCTGACGGTCGCGTCCATACCGTAGTCAATGTAGCTGACCGGGAAGCTGTGATTGGTGCGGGAGACGATCTCCAGATCCGCGATCAGGGTGCTGCAATACAGAGTGGAGGAAACCTGGCAGATACCGCCGCCAATGGAATCCACCAATTTGTTGTTTACGTAAGCGGGGGCGGACTTATAGCCCTTGGCTGTGGTTCGCTGGCCCAGGGTGTCGTTAAAGGAGAAGGTGTCTCCGGGGTACAGTACCAGTCCGTTCAGGCTTTCGCAGGCCAGCTTCAGGTTGTGGGTACGGTTGGCATTGTTGGAATGGGGGGTCTTGCAGGAGCCCAGCACATCCCGGAAGAACACATC
Organism: uncultured Oscillospiraceae bacterium; assembly: GCA_944385535.1. Classification (GTDB taxonomy): domain Bacteria; phylum Bacillota; class Clostridia; order Oscillospirales; family Oscillospiraceae; genus Faecousia. Next base: position 18,244 of record CALWXR010000033.1, on the reverse strand, counting down.
CTCATCGGTAATCTCGGGGGCCACATATTCCATGGGGATCCGAACCTCTTCGCCGTACTGGGCCTTATCCACCAACTTCTGGGCTTCCACCAGATCAAAGGTATAGCCGTAGGAGCCGGGGATCACCTCATAGGTCTGCATGTCCACAGAGGGCTCCACCGGCTGGACGCAGACTTCCTCGTAAATGGCTTGCAGATCCACCGGATCCGGCTCAGCGGAGGGATCCACCTCATCGATCTTCACCAGGAATTCATTCATGCTGTAGGCGTCCAGGACGCTGTTGTACAGGCTTTCCGCGTCAAAGTTCAGGCCCGGTGTTCCCATGGTCAGAACCAGGGTCAATTCCGCCGCGGTTTCGTCAAATTCCTCGGTACTCAAATCAGGAATTTCCCCATCGATTTTGTAGCTGACCTGGGTCAGGGTGCTGCTGCCGGTACCGGCATAGTCCTCCAGAACGCCCCGGATATAGTCCGTATCCAGTTCCAGGTAGGGAAGCAGCCCGATGGTGTGATTGCCGGTGAGCGAGGCTTCGTAAGCGGCCTGTTTTTCCGCTTTGGTGCCGGTACGGCCGTAATCATAGGCGGCGTTGACGGCGGCTTTCACATCCAGCTCCACACCTGTATCCTCGGGGGAGAACTCCAGCGTGTCGCTGCCGATCTGAAGCACCAGGGTTTGCTGGGAGTAGGTACGCTCAGTCGCCACCTCAACCGCGTTGACGGCCTGGGATTTGGTCATGCCGCCTACATTGACCCCGGCTACCATCACATTGTTCAGGATCTTGCCTCCGTAGGGATCCCCCACGGAACTCATAAAGACCAGGGCGATGATGGCGATGATCACGATTAGCGCCAGGGCGCAGACGCCTACCAAAGCGGCCTTACGGTTGTGATCGATAAAATCCAAAATGGTATCCAGAATAGGCGGCTTTTCCGGGGTCTCCGGCTCCTCCTCTTCAAAATGAAGATTTAGGTCAGTCTCCTGAGGATCGGATTGAAAAAGAAGATCCTCGTTATCCTCGCCGGGATTCTGTTCCGGGGTAAGGTTCCCGGGGATCTCGGGAGCAGGATCGGAATAGGGGATCCGCTCCGGGGTCTCCGGCGCTTGCTGGCCGGTCAGCTGGCGGAAGCTCTGCTCGATCTCCCGCTCTTCTTCCCGGTAGGGCCGGGGTTGGGAAAATTTACCTTTTGCCATGGGGAAGTCCTCCTTTGCTTGGGGGGTAGTGGTTCCCGGTATCCCATGATGCCGGGAAGCGAAGCTCAATGGTATATAACAGCCAAGTTCTCTGGTTCCCGGCTTTGCCCGGGAGAAAAATGGCGATAACCCAATACAATCACCGATTCAGCGGTCATTATACCACAGTTACGGGAAAATGCAACGACTCTTAAGGGGTCTTAAGAATTGCAGCAGTCGGTGTAGCGCTGGATAAAGACCTTGCTCTGCTTCAGGCTGTCCACACCGGAGGACAGCTTCAGCCGCAGGGCGGGTTCCTTTGCGTTGGCCAGGAAGGTAACCCGCTGCTTGTATTCCGGGTCGGCGCACAGTGCGCCTACGGCTTCGAAATTCAGATTTGTCAGAGTGAACAGCACGTCTCCCGCCTTCTGGCGAATGTCCTTGATACCGGCGGAGCGGGCATTTGCCCGAAGCAGAGCAATGTCGATCAGATTCAGCACACCCTTGGGCGGCTCGCCGTACCGATCCACAATCTCGTCCAGCAGATCGTCCGCGTCCTCCTGAGAGCGAATGGCGGCCATCCGGCGGTACAGGTCCATCCGTTCCTCGCCCCGGGAAACGTAGTCTTTGTCCACATTGGCGGTAACGTTCAGGTCGGCGGTGCAGTCCGGGGCCTTGGGCGCTTCTCCCCGCTCTTCCAGCACCGCCTCGTCCAGCAGCTTCAGATACATGTCATAGCCCACGCTGGACATGTGGCCGGACTGCTCCGCACCCAGCAGATTGCCCGCGCCCCGGATTTCCAGATCCCGCATGGCAATCTTAAAGCCGGAGCCGAATTCCGCGAAATCCCGGATGGCGGACAGCCGCTTTTCCGCGATCTCTGACAGGTTTTTGTCAGGCCGGTAAGTGAAGTAGGCGTAGGCATGGCGAGAGGACCGGCCTACCCTGCCCCGCAGCTGGTGCAGCTGGCTCAGGCCGAACCGGTCGGCGTTTTCGATAATCAGGGTGTTGGCGTTGGGGATGTCCAGGCCGGTCTCGATGATGGTGGTGCATACCAGCACCTGGATCTCTCCTTCGGACATGGCCTGCATCACGTCGCTTAAGGCCTCCTCTCCCATTTGACCGTGGGCCACCCCGACGGTCAGGCCGGGGATCCGCCGCTTCAGGGCGCCGGCGCACTGATCAATGGTTTCCGTGCGGTTGTGCAGATAGTATACCTGACCGCCCCGCTCCACCTCCCGGCGGATGGCGTCGTCGATCACGGCCGTATTATGCTCCATTACGAATGTCTGTACCGGATACCGGTCGGAGGGGGGCTCTTCAATGGTGGACATATCCCGAATGCCCGACAGGGCCATGTTCAATGTTCTGGGAATGGGGGTAGCGGACAGGGTCAGCACATCCACGCCCTTGGACAGCTCCTTGAGCCGTTCCTTGTGGCTCACGCCGAAGCGCTGCTCCTCATCGATGATCAGCAGCCCCAGATCCTTGAACTGGACGCTTTTTTGCAGCAGCTTATGGGTGCCGATGATCAGATCCACATTGCCGGAGGCCAGATTCCGAAGGGTTTGGGCCTGCTGCTTTGTGGTGCGGAAGCGGCTGAGAACGTCGATGTTCACCGGAAAGCCCCGAAACCGGGCCACGGCGGTTTGGAAATGCTGCTGAGCAAGAACGGTGGTGGGCACCAGAATGGCAACCTGCTTGCCGTCCATTACGGCTTTCATCACCGCCCGCATGGCGACTTCGGTTTTTCCGAAGCCTACGTCGCCGCAGAGCAGACGGTCCATAGGGGTGGGAGACTCCATATCCCGCTTGATATCCGCGATACACCGCAGCTGATCGTCGGTTTCCGGGTAGGGAAAGTTATCCTCAAATTCCCTCTGCCAGGGGGCGTCGGCGGAGAAAGCATAGCCCGTCTGCCGCTTCCGGGCGGCGTAGAGCTGGATTAGTTCACCGGCCATATCTTTGGCGGCCTTCCGGGCCTTGGCTTTTGTTTTCTGCCAGGCGTCGGAGCCGATTTTATTCAGCTTTACGTTGCTGTCCTCGCTGCCGCCGCCGATGTATTTGCTGACCATATCCAGCTGGGTGGCGGGGACATAGAGGGTGTCGCTGCCCTGATAGGCTATTTTAATATAGTCCTTGACCGCGCCGCCTACGGTGATCTGCTCCATGGACACGAACCGGCCGATGCCGTAGTTTTCGTGAACCACCAGATCACCCGGGGTCAGGTCTGTGAAGGAGTTCAGCTTTTGCCGGTTGGTGGCACCGGTTTTCTTGGCCGGCTTTCGCTTGGACTCACCCCGCGCGATCAACTGTCCCTCCGACAGCACGGCGATCTTGGACAGGGGATACTCCATGCCAAAGGGCAGAGTGCCGTCCGTCAGCAGGATCTGCCCCGGCTTGGGCAAGGTGGTCAAGGGGATGCACAGGAAGGCGGAAAGCCCTTTCTCCCGGAGCATCTGCTGCAAAAGCTCCGCCCGCCGGCGGGAGCCGCAGAGCACCACAGAGCCAAATTCCTGCTTTTGGTAATGGGCAAGATCTCCGGCGGCAATGTCCAGATTCCCGCCGTAGCCCGGCAGCTGCTTGGCGCTCAGAGGGAACAGATGCTTGGGCGGGTTCTCCTCCGGGTAGGAGGCGCCGCCGAAAGCGTCAAAATAAATGCAGATTCTGCCCTTCAGACTTCGGCAGAAATCCTCCCACTGCCAGACATAATCGCACAATTCCCCGGCAACCAGACCGGCCTGAAGCAGGCTGTCCAGCAGCATCCCCATTTCCTCGCCCCGATTCCGGGCGGTACGCTGAAGGTTGCTGTGGTCGCAGACCACCACAACAGCGTTTTGAGGAATATAGTCGGCGGCTGTGGTCATCTCCGGATAGATCAGGGCCATATACCGGTCAGAGGCGGGATGGTGCAACCCGTTTTCATACTTTTCCAAGTCCCTGGTCAGGGTGGAAACAAGTGTTTCGTTCACATGCTTGCGCCGCTTCTGCCGGGCGATCAGGGAGGAAATGTCTTTGCACAGTCCGTCAAGGCCCTGGGGGTGGAGGCCGGGCTGGGTCTCGCCTACGGGCAAGATGGTAACCGCGTCCACATTTTCACTGCGGCGCTGGTTCTCCGTCTGGAAAAAACCCATGGTATCCAGTTCGTCCCCAAAGAACTCAGCCCGCACGGGCAAATCCTGGGCGGGAGAGAAAATGTCCACAATGCCTCCCCGGAGGGCAAACTGGCCCGGGCCTTCCACCATTGCGCACCGGCTGTAGCCCATGGACGTGAGGGTTTTGGACAGGCTCTCCAGATCGTATTCCCTTCCAACCTCCAGGGTGAAGGCGGCCCTCAGGAGCACGGATCTTGGCATGGTTCGAAGACTGAGAGACTCCCAGGTCATAATCTGTATGGGGGTTTTCCCCGAGGCCAGGTCATACAGCTGCCGCAGCCGCTTCTGCTCCCAGGAGCGGGAGACTACGGCGGCGTCGTACATGGTCAGATCCCGGCCCGGGAGGATGGGAGCGGTGGAACAAAGGAAGCACTTCAGTTCCTCCTGAAGCCGCCGGGCCGCCATATCATCCTGGCACAGCAGCACCAAGGGCCGGCTTAGGTTCCGGCTCAGTCCGGCGATCATATGACTGCGGTTGATCTGGCCGATGCCGGTGATGGCAACGCTCTCTCCCTGCGCCAGGGAGGCGGTCATGGCCGGATATTCCGCAATGGTATTCAGCAGGGAAAGAAGCTGCTCCATAAAAAACTACCTCACTTTTGGAAAAACAGAATCATCTACGGAACGTGGCAACGCGGAAAGGGGTGCGAAGACCCCTTTCCGTGGCGCTTTGACAATATACTGCGTTTTAAGGGTGGGAACCGTTAAAGCGATTGGCTGCCTGGGGCACGCCCTGGTCAATGATGGCCAGAGCCGCGTCACCGGCGTTTTTCAGGGAGACGGCCATAGCCTTTTCTTCCAGGGAAGAGAAGGTAGACAGCACCCAATTTGCCAGGTCATATTCCGGCGTGGGCTTGGATCCGACACCGATCTTGACCCGGGGGAAGTCCTGAGAGCCCAGCTCCGCAATGATGGACTTGATGCCGTTATGGCCACCGGCAGAGCCGTCGGCACGAATGCGCAGACGGCCGGGCTCCAGGGAGATGTCGTCAAACAGGACGATGATCCGCTGAGGCGGAATGCTGAAATAGGCGGAAAGCTGCAAAACCGAGCGGCCGGACAGGTTCATATAGGTCTGGGGCTTCAGAAGAAACAGCTTCACCCCATTGTAATTGGCTTGGCCGTAAAGCCCCTGGAATTTACCCTTGTCCACCTTGACGCCCAGCTGCTGGGCCAGCAGATCCAGGGCGCGGAAACCGCAGTTGTGGCGGGTCTTTTCATACTCTCGGCCGGGATTGCCCAGGCCAACGATCAGCCAGCTTTCCTGGGAAGATCTTCGAAACACGGCTTAGAACAGGTCGGCAATGGAGGTTGCGCCGTGGATGTGCTCGATGGCCCGGGCGAATACGGGAGCCACATCCAGGAACTTGATCTTTCCGCTGGGGGTGTTGCCCAGCTGGGGGATGGTGTTCAGGAATACCATTTCCTTGATGGGGCTTTCCTCCAGGCGTTCGTAAGCGGGGCCGGAGAGAACGCCGTGAGTGGCGCAGGCGTAAACCTCTTTGGCGCCGCCGATCTCCACCAGGGCATTGGCGGCGTTGCACAGAGAACCGGCGGTATCCACCATATCGTCATAGAGAATGCAGGTCTTATCCTTTACATCGCCGATGATGTTCATGACCTCAGAGATGTTGGCCTTGGGACGGCGCTTGTCCACAATCGCCAGGTTCATGTGAACCTTGGCGGCGAAGTTCCGGGCGCGGCCTACGGAGCCCACATCGGGGGAGACCACAACGAAGTCATCGGGATTGCGCTTGTCCTCAGGGAACTTCTTTGTGAAGTAATCCACAAAGGTGGGAGAACCCAGCAGATGATCCAGAGGGATGTCGAAGAAGCCCTGGATCTGGGCGGCGTGGAGATCCATGGTCAGGACCCGGTCAGCGCCGGCAACGGTGAGCATATTGGCTACCAGCTTGGCGGAAATGGGATCCCGGGACTTGGCCTTCCGATCCTGACGGGCGTAGCCGAAGTAAGGGATGACGGCAGTGATACGGCCGGCAGACGCCCGGCGGCAGGCGTCGATCATTACCAGCAGTTCCATGAGATGGTCGTTGACGGGCTTACAGGTGGACTGGATCAGAAACACATCCGCACCACGCACTGTCTCTTCCAAGGTGACAGAGGCTTCGCCGTCAGAAAAATGCTTGACAACGGCATTGCCCATGGGTACGTGGAGCTCTCTGCAGATGGTTTCGGCAAATTCCCGGTTGGAATTGCCACAGAAGATCTGCACATTTTCACCGTACGCAATCATCGAATGAATAACCTCGCTTCTATATTCTTTTACACAAATTTTTGCCTCCAGCGTATTCTGAAGGCTTTTACAGTCTCATTATATCATCAAGTGATGGTAAAAAGCAATATAAAGAAAGACAAAATAATATGCGAAAAACCGTCTGGTTTTGGTAGGATATGGTAAATAGTATGATTATTTTACATTTTGGGAAAACGAAATTATGTTTGAAAAAAGTCTTGTAGCTTTTGCTGTGGTGTGGTATAATAGCATGAAAAGACTTTTGAAAACAGAATCCGTGAAGGAGTATGCTATGAACGATCAGATCCGTGTTCAGGGCGCCAGAGAGAACAACCTGAAAAATGTGAATCTTACCATCCCCAGAGACAAGCTGGTGGTGTTTACCGGACTGTCCGGTTCCGGAAAATCCAGCCTGGCCTTTGACACCATTTACGCCGAAGGCCAGCGCCGGTATGTGGAAAGCCTCAGCTCCTACGCCCGGCAGTTTTTGGGGCAGATGGACAAGCCGGACGTGGATTCCATTGAAGGCCTGTCCCCCGCCATTTCCATCGACCAGAAAACCACCTCCAAAAATCCCCGATCCACCGTGGGCACGGTAACGGAAGTGTACGACTATCTGCGTCTGCTGTGGGCCAGAGTGGGCATTCCCCACTGTCCCAAGTGCGGCAAGGAGATCCGGCGGCAGACCATCGACCAGATTGTAGACCGGGTGGAAAGCCTGGGGGCGGGAACCCGCTTTGTGGTGCTGTCCCCCATTGTCCGGGGAAAAAAGGGCGAGCACAAAAAGATATTCGAGGACGCCAAAAAGTCCGGCTTTTCCCGGGTTCGGGTGGACGGGATCCTGTACGACCTGACAGAAGAGATTTCTTTGGAAAAGAACAAAAAGCACACCATTGACCTGGTGGTGGACCGGCTGGCGCTGAAGGAAGGGATCCGCCGCCGTCTCACCGACTCCATTGAAACAGCCTGTACCCATTCCGGAGGACTGGTAACCATAGAACTGCCCTCTTCCGGGGAGGAACTGAGCTTTTCCCAGAATTATGCCTGTGAGGACTGCGGCATCAGCCTGACGGAGCTGGAGCCCAGGATGTTTTCCTTCAACAACCCGGCGGGGGCCTGTCCAAACTGTACCGGCCTGGGCTATCAGCTGGTAGCGGATGAGGATCTGGTGATCCCGGATCGGAACAAATCCATTTTTGAAGGCGCCATTCAGGCCAGCGGCTGGCAGAGCGCCCGGACGGATTCCATTTTCCGGATGTACTTTGAAGCCCTGGCCCAGAAATACCACTTCTCCCTGACGGCGCCGGTAAAGGATCTGCCAAAAGACGTAATGGATGTGATCTTTTACGGCACCAAGGGAGAAAAACTGCGCATGACCTACAACCGGGGCAGCGGCATGGGTGTGCTGGAACAGCCCTTCGAGGGAATTCTGAACAACATTTCCCGCCGCTACCGGGAGACCCAGTCCGACGCCGCCCGGAAGGAGCTGGAGGAGTGTATGACCATGGCGCCCTGCCCCCAGTGCGGCGGCGACCGGCTCAGCGCCATTGCCCGGGCGGTGACCGTCGGCGGCCTGGGGATCATGGACTTTTGCCGCATGAGCGTCCGGGAAGAGCTGGACTTTATGAATGGGCTCCACCTGGAAGGCGGCATGGCCATCATCGCCGAGCAGATTGTCAAGGAGATCCGCTCCCGGCTGCAATTTCTGATGGATGTGGGCCTGGGATATCTGACCCTGTCCCGGGCGGCGGGCACATTGTCCGGCGGCGAAAGCCAGCGGATCCGGCTGGCTACCCAGATCGGCTCTTCCCTGATGGGGGTGCTGTATATTCTGGACGAGCCCTCCATTGGCCTGCACCAGCGGGACAACGATAAGCTGCTGGCCACCTTAAAGCAGCTGCGGGATCAGGGCAACACCCTGATCGTGGTAGAGCATGACGAGGACACCATGCGCGCCGCCGACTTCATTGTGGATGTGGGCCCCGGGGCAGGCAGCCACGGCGGTGAGATTGTGGCGGCGGGCACCCTGGATGAGATCATCGCCTGCCCCCGGTCCGTTACCGGCCAGTACCTGTCCGGGGTGAAGAAAATTCCCGTACCTTCCTCACGGAAACCGGGAAACGGAAAGTGGCTGTCCATCCGGGGCGCCAGTGAAAACAACTTAAAGCAGGTGGACGTGGACATTCCCCTGGGGACGCTGACCTGTGTCACCGGCGTGTCCGGCTCGGGAAAGTCCAGCCTGGTAAACGAGGTGCTGAATAAGACCTTGCTCGGCAAGCTGAACCACGCCCGCACCCGTCCCGGCGCCTGTAAGCAGGTGGAGGGGATGGAGTACCTGGACAAGGTTATCGACATCGACCAAAGCCCCATCGGCAGAACGCCCCGATCCAATCCCGCCACCTATACGGGACTGTTTAACGACATCCGGGATCTGTTCGCCTCCACCAATGACGCCAAAATCCGGGGCTACGGCCCGGGACGGTTTTCCTTCAATGTGAAAGGCGGCCGGTGCGAAGCCTGTAACGGCGACGGCCTTGTGAAGATCGAAATGCACTTCCTGGCGGACGTGTATGTGCCCTGCGAGGTCTGCAAGGGCGCCAGATACAACCGGGAAACCCTGGAGGTTCACTACAAGGGCAAGAACATTGCCCAGGTGCTGGACATGACCGCGGAGGAAGCGGTGGACTTTTTTGAAAATCTGCCCAAGATCCGCAGAAAAGCCCAGACTCTGGTGGAGGTTGGTCTGGGATATGTGAAGCTGGGCCAGTCCAGCACCACCTTGTCCGGGGGCGAAGCCCAGCGGGTGAAGCTGGCTACGGAACTGGCCCGGGTATCCACCGGCAAAACCATCTATATTCTGGACGAGCCTACCACCGGGCTTCACGCGGCGGACGTTCACAAGCTGATCCAGGTCCTTCAGGCGCTGGTAGACGCCGGGAACACGGTGCTGGTGATCGAGCACAACCTGGATGTGATCAAAACCGCGGACTACCTGATTGACCTTGGGCCGGAAGGCGGCGACGGCGGCGGATATGTGGTAGCCGCCGGAACCCCTGAGGAAGTGGCTCAGGTTCCCGGGAGCTACACCGGCCAGTATTTAAAGGCCTATTTGGGTGTATAAAATGTTCCCCGGCGTTCTCCGCCGGGGAAGCGATCAGGATTTTTCGTATAAAGACAGGGGCAGGGATTCAGACAATTCGATCAAAGCGTGATCCCGTTCTCCGGTGTAGTCTACCCGCAGGGTGCCGGAGCGCAGGGTGGTATCGCTGCTTTGCCGGATAGCCATGGTCATGGTGACCCGGGCGCCCTGGCCTTCCGGCTGGTCGATGAGCACGGTGCCGCCGTGGTTGGCGGCGGCGCTGCGGATGAGCACCATGCCGATGCCGATGCCGAAACGTCCGTCCTCAATGGCGGGCTGCCGCAGATACCGGGAGAAGATCGTGCTTCGCACATGGTCGTCTATGCCGGTTCCGGTGTCCTGGATGCTCAGCCGGAGCATTCGCCCGATCTGGCTCAGACTGGCATGGATGCTGCCGCCCTCCGGTGTGAACTTCATGGCATTGGACAGAATATTCAGGATCGCCCGTTCCAGCTGCTCCCCATCCACCAGCATCAAGATGGGGCAGGATGGGCCTTCATAGGTCAGGGTAATTCCCGCCTGGGAAACCAGGGCCTGGGCTTTCTCAAAGATTTCCCCGGTCAGCGCGGTGACGTCCCGGGTCTCCTGATAGGAAACCCGGCGGCAGCGATCCGCGTCGGACATGTTGCTGATGATCCGCAGCATTTGCAGCAGCCCCCGGTTCAGCCGGGCGATCTGCTGAAGCGTCTGGGGATCGGACGCCTGCTTCTGGGCCAATAACCGGTCGGCGGTGATCATCACAGTGCTCAGAGGCTGGCGCAGATCTCGGGCCGCCAACGCCAGGGCCTGCAGTTCGCTGCCTTCCGGATCCTGCTCCAGCACGAAAACATCCATGTCCCCCATACGGCTGACACAGGCGCTGTGGATCTGGCCGGAAAGCTTCAATGTCAGATACAGGCAGCCCTGGGAAAAATGCTGGTATTCCTCTTTGCCGGTTACCAGCAGCGGGCGGATGTCTGTTCCCGGCGTCAGAAGCAGGCTCTGTGCCGCCTGATTGACCTTCATAATTTGATTGTTCTGTACACAAAATCCGGGGCAAAGCATTAGATCCAACATCCCCAGAACGGTTTTTTTATCCTCCATGTCGTGCCTCCTAATAGGGTTAGCATGTGCAAAATGGCCGAAAACTTTCCCGGTAGGATTCGATGGCTTTCGACACACCCCCATTTTAACGGAAAGAAGAGAAAATAGCAAGGGCTAAGATACACAGAGGTGAGATTTATGTCGATACACGAGGGCCACCGCCAGCGGATGAAGCAGCGGTTCCTGGAAGAAGGGCTGAATAACTTTACAGATATCCAGGTGCTGGAAATGCTGCTGTTCTACGCCATCCCAAGGCAGGATACAAACCCCATTGCCCATGCCCTGCTGGATCGGTTCGGAAGCATTTCCCAGGTGCTGGACGCGCCGGTGGAGGAGCTTCGGAAGGTCAAGGGCATCAGCGATCACGCGGCGATTTTGCTCCATCTGGTGACGGAGTCCGCCCGGTATTATCAGGTAGACCGGAGCATGGGGGAAAAGATCCTGACCACGGTACAAGCCTGCGGAGAATACCTGGCGCCCTTCTTCTTCGGGCTGCAAAAGGAAGTGGTGTACCTTCTGTGCTTGGACGCCAAGTGCAAGGTACTGTGCTGCAAGGAAGTGGGAAAGGGCAGCGTCAATTCCGCCGGGATCTCGGTACGCAGAATCGTGGAGACGGCCCTGGCGGCCAATGCCACAACGGTGGTTCTGGCCCACAATCACCCCAGCGGCATTGCGCTCCCCTCCAGTGAGGATTATCAAACTACTTTACAGGTGGCAAGGGCCTTGCGGCCCCTGGATATCCACCTGGCTGACCATATTGTAGTGGCGGACGGGGATTTTGTTTCCATGGCCCAGTCGGGATATCGCTTTGATGAGGATGGATATTATGGACAGGTTCAAACTGGTATCGGAATATAAGCCCTCCGGGGATCAGCCCCAGGCCATTGAGGCCCTGGTCAACGGGGTAAACTGGGGCCTTCGGGAGCAGACCCTGCTGGGCGTCACCGGCTCCGGCAAAACCTTCACCATGGCCTCGGTGATCGAAAAGCTGAACCGGCCTACCCTGGTGCTGGCCCACAACAAAACACTGGCTGCCCAGCTGTGCTCGGAGTTCCGGGAGTTCTTCCCGGACAACGCGGTGGAGTATTTCATCTCCTACTACGACTACTACCAGCCGGAAGCCTATATCGCCCATACGGATACCTATATCGAAAAGGACGCCTCGGTAAACGAGGAGATCGACCGGCTGCGCCACTCCGCCACCTCGGCCCTGTTTGAACGGCGGGATGTGATCGTGGTCTCCTCGGTCAGCTGCCTGTACGGTCTGGGTGACCCCATTGACTACAAAAGCATGGTCATCTCCCTGCGGTCAGGACAGGAGTATCCCCTGGATGAGGTATTGCGGAAGCTGACAGAGATCCGTTATGAGCGCAACGATCTGGATTTCTCCCGAAACAAGTTCCGGCTTCGGGGGGATACCTTGGAAATTTATCCCGCCTACTGGTCGGGAAAAGCCATCCGGGTGGAGTTTTTTGGGGACGAGGTGGATCGGATCAGCGAAATCAACGCGGTGTCCGGCATTGCGGAGCGCTATTTGGATCATGTGGCCATCTATCCCGCCAGCCATTACGTGGCGTCCAGGGAAAAGCTTCAGCGGGCCATGATGGAGATCCGGCGGGAGTGCGACGACCAGGTGGCCTGGTTCCGCGCCCATGATAAGCTGATCGAAGCTCAGCGCATTGCCCAGCGGACTGCCTATGACCTGGAAATGCTGACGGAGATCGGCTTCTGCAACGGCATCGAGAACTACTCCCGGGTAATCCAGGGCCGGGCGCCGGGGACGCCGCCCACCACGCTGCTGGACTATTTCCCGGAGGACTTTCTCATGTTCATTGACGAAAGCCACGTAACGCTTCCCCAGTGCCGGGCCATGTACGCCGGAGACCGGAGCCGGAAGGACGCTCTGGTAAACTACGGCTTCCGGCTGCCCTCGGCCTATGATAACCGGCCTTTGAATTTTCAGGAATTTGATCAGAAGATCCGTCAGGTGATCTATGTCTCCGCGACCCCGGCGGAATATGAGCGAACCCGTTCCGGCCAGACGGTGGAGCAGGTGATCCGTCCCACAGGACTCCTGGATCCCGTGGTGGAGGTCCGTCCCATCGATGGGCAGATCGATGACCTGATCGGCGAGATCAACACCCGAGCCCAGAAAAATGAGCGGGTGCTGGTAACCACCCTGACCAAGAAAATGGCGGAGGATCTGACGGTGTACCTGCAAAAGGCGGGAATCAAGGTGCGCTACATGCACTCGGATATCGGCGCAATGGAGCGCATGGAGATCATCCGGGATCTGCGGATGGCAAAGTTTGACGTTCTGGTTGGCATCAATCTCCTTCGGGAAGGTTTGGATCTTCCGGAGGTCAGTCTGGTGGCCATTCTGGACGCGGACAAGGAGGGTTTCCTCCGATCGGAAACCAGCCTGATCCAGACCATTGGCCGGGCGGCACGAAACGCGGAAGGCAAGGTCATTATGTACGCCGATGGGATCACCCCCTCCATGCGTTCGGCCATAGACGAAACCGCCCGCCGCCGAAAGATTCAGGACGATTATAACAAAGCCCACGGCATTGCACCCAAGACGGTGATCAAGTCCGTTCGGGATCTGATTGAAATTTCCTCCCCTACTGCCGAACGAAAGGGCCGGTCGGGGGTGAAAATGACCAGGGTGGAAAAGGAAAAGGAGATTGCCCGTCTGGAAAAGCAGATGAAGGAAGCCGCCCGGATGATGGAATACGAATACGCCGCCGTCCTTCGGGATCAGATCATCGAGCTGCGCGGGGATGGAAGAAAATAAACGACGCGGCTCTTGCCGCTGCATGAAAGAGAAGCCGCGAAAAAACAACCCCTCCGAAAAATCGGAGGGGTTGTGATTTGAAAGAGGGATTTACTTTTGAGCGCGACGGGCGGCCAAATCGGTTTCGATCTTCTCCATGGTCTTCTTGTCCAGGTTGTACACAACCACAAGGCCGATGAAGGAGATAACCGCGCCGATGAAGTAGAAGGAAGCGGCTTGATAGCGCATCCGAAGGGCGACTTCGGCGGCCTGGTCGGCGCCAGCGGATTCCACATAACCCAGGGCGGCGGCGACCATCAGGCCGATGGAGGGTCCGATGCCCTGCGCCAGCTTCCGGAAGAAGGAGTGCAGCGCGTAGGTGGTGCCCTCGTTCCGGGTGCCGAACTTCCACTCTTCGTAGTCCATGGCGTCGGCCATCAGCGACCAGGAAATGCACTGATAGATGCCGTTGCCGAGGCCCGCCAGAAGCATGCAGCCGACCCACATGATCATACCGGTGGTGTCGGGGCTGATGGGCAGGATAACCAGCAGGCCGTAGCCGATGACCAGGCTGGCGGCGCTGATGGTTACGGACTTTTTCTTGCCCCAGGCGCCTACGATCTTACGGATGAAGGGGGCGAACAGGAACATGGGGACGTAGGAGATCATCTGCATGATGCCGGAGATCTGGGCGTTGTGGAAGTAGGACTGCCACATGGCGGTGTTGGCGTAGGAGGCGCCGTACATGCCGATGAAGGTGCCCACAGGGGCCAAAGTAGCGCCCACAGCGGCGCGGTTACGGAAGAAGGAGCCAAACGCCTTAAACACGTTGAACTTGGGCTTTTCTTCCTCGTTGCACTTGACTTCATTTTCTACCCGGATGGTGGTGTTGCGGACCATGAACTGGAAGCACAGGAAGCCGATAAAGCCCATGACAAGGGCGACCAGGAACACAATGTTGCCTTTGATGTTGTCGGTGGCGTCATAAATAATGAAGGGCAGGACGATACCGGTGAGCATGTTGCCGCCCATAGAGCCGATGGAACGGAAGGTGGACAGCTCCGCCCGGTCGCCGGGGTCGGTGGAGATCAGGGACAGCACAGAGCCGTAGGGCACGTTGGCCACGGTGTAGAAAGCGTCCCAGCAGATATAACCGATTACGAACAGCACATATTTCAGGGCCATGGGTGCGGACTGCCAGGGAATGAAGCATGCGGCGCCAGCTACCAGCAGACCGATGGAGCCGGCCCAGATGTACTGCAGGAACTTGTTGCGCTTATACGTACGCTTATCGGCGTCTACGATGGAACCGATCAGGGGGTCGTTAATCGCGTCCCAGACCTGAACCAAAAGCAGCATGGCTGCCATAGCCTCCAGGGGAACGCCCATAAACTGGACCCAGAACACCTGCATGGTGTTTTTCAACGCGAAGCTCATGTTGCAGCCGAAGTCGCCTGCACAGTAAGCCAGCTTGTCGCGCATACCGAATTTTGGGTAGCCGTGACTATCCAACTGGACGGATTTCTTTGCCATTGTTTCTTCCTCCTTAGTGTGGCGGGAATCCAGTAAAGGATCGCCCGTATATGTAATATATTTTATCATGGTGAAACAGGATTAAAAGGGGACAAAAGCCGATTTGTGAGGCAGGGGCAAACAATATAATAGATGCCTTTTTTGTCTGTTCCTACAAAAATGAACGTGAAAGCAAAGAAACGGCAAAGAAAAGGCAAAGAAGCTTAAGAAATACAGTGAAAGATCCTGGTTCAATCATCAGAAATTTGCATATATTAGACAATAAGCGACAATGGAAATATGCGGAAATTGAACGTAATGCACGGAACCGGAGAGCAATCCGGTCTTCCGAATTCTTAAGATATTAAAGACGCGCGGGAGTGTGAAATGCCTCGCCAGGGGAAGATTTCGGCAGCCGTCGGGCAGTCATCGGTGTATCAAATAAGCATATTTTCATGGGGCAGTTTATCGAAAAAGCATTGCGCCAAAGCCTCCGAAGTATAAAGGGAGCTTTTATCTGCAATTTGTGCATAACTGAATTTGCTCATTCAGAGTTTTTGATATTTGATTGATATTGTCCTCGATTTATGGTATACTTACAGTTAAACAAATATTCCGTCATCATTCTACAGGAGGAAGCGCCATGTATAAGCAGTGCAGGACGGAGCAGTCCGCCGCAAGGCAGAGGATCTTGGAGCAGGGACTGCTGGAAGCCATGTCCCAACGACATTACGATACGATTTCCGTCAGTGATCTTTGCGCCCAGATGGGAATTCCCAGAAAATCCTTTTACCGCTATTTTTCCAGCAAAGAAGGGGCCCTTCACGCGCTTCTGGATCACGCACTGCTGGATTTTGAAAGCACTTCCGTGGCCGGTTTTTCCATGGAAGAGGGCGTTGTGTACCAGAATATGGTGCGGATGTTTCAATACTGGCGCAGTCAGGAAAAGCTGTTGAACGCGTTGGCCAAAAGCGGACTCAGCGGTATGCTGGCTCAGCGGGCCATTGAGCACACCGTTTCCGAGATCGGGCCGATGACCAGCGGGCTTTCCGGAGATGAGCGGCTGTACCATGTTCATGCAGCGTCTTTTGTGGCCTGCGGGCTGTTCTCCATGGTTGTTCAGTGGCACCACAGCGGCTATCCCCAAAGCCCGGAGCAAATGGCCAGGATCGCTGTTCGTCTTGTAAGCCGTCCCCTCTTTTCCAATGGCGACAAAGGATAATACATTCCCGCATTTGTTGATTATACATAAATGCGGGAATATTTTTTGTTAGGCGGTGACACAGTTGTGACATTTTGCCGCTTCCATTGGACCACTTCTTCGGATAGTATATTAAGAAATGGGATTCCCCAAATTACATAAGGAGAGATGATAATGGCGCAATTTGTAAAACTCAATCCCGCCGGGCTCACCGCTCTGCGGCAGATAAATCCCTGCCTCATGTCCTACAATGTGGAAATGACGGAGGTTACCGGCGGTACCTTCTGGAAGGCCTACACCCCCGGGCAGATCGCCGGCACTGAGAAGTTCCCTCCCATCCAGGATTTTTCCCAGATGGCCGGTCTGATGCAGTGGTATGATCCCATTGACACCACCAACCCCCGGCTGATCAAGCTGGCAAAGGAATTTGGGCCGGTGTGGGTGCGGGTGTCCGGCACCTGGGCCACCAAGACCTACTATGACTTTGACGGCACCGGCGTGACCCCGGAAGGCTACCAGAACCGGATGACCAAAGAGCAGTGGATCAACCTGCTGAACTTTGTGGACACGGTGGGCGGCAAGCTGCTGATTTCCGTCGCCAACTGCGAAGGCCTTCACTCCGCCCAAGAGCCCTGGAACCCCAGCGAGGCAAAGAAGATCTTTGACCTGAGCATCGCCCATGGCCATCCCATTGACGCCATTGAGTTTACCAATGAGCCCAATATGATGGAAACCACCGGCTTCCCCAAAGGCTACACCCCCGCCCACTACCGCCGGGACCAGGATCTGTGCCTGAAGTGGGTTCGGGAAAACCATCCCAACACCCTGATCGTCGGCCCCTGCACCACCGACAGCAACGCCATGACCATGGGCCCCGCCAGCAAGGGCGGCGCGGGCATCGGCAGCGTGATGCACTGCTGCACCACCGATGAGCTGATGGAGGGCTGCGAAGAGAAGATGGACGTGTTCAGCTACCATTACTACAACGGCATTTCCGAGCGGCTGGAGTCCATCATGCCCAGCATGCACTGGGACGCTTCCCAGGCCATGTCCGAGGATTACCTGTCCGTGGCGGGAACGGCCTGTCGGGCCTTTATCCCCTTCCGGGACAAGTATGTTCCCGGCGGCGAAATGTGGGTCACGGAATCCGGCGACGCCGGCGGCGGCGGAGATACCTGGGCTTCCACCTTCCTGGATGTGTTCCGTACCCTGAACGAGCTGGGCGAGTTCGCCTCGTTGACCAACGGCGTTATTTTCCACAATACCCTGGCATCCTCTGACTATGGTTTCCTGCAGCACGGAAGCTTTGATCCCCGGCCCAACTATTTTGCCGTACTGCTGTGGCAGCGGCTCATGGGGCAGACGGTCTACGCCACCGGCGAACCCATCCGGGAGGGCGCCCATGTATACGCCCACTCCCGCAAGGACGGCAAGGAAGGCGCGGCGTATCTGGTAATCAACAACTCCGAGACCGAGACCACCACCGTGGAGCTGCCCGGCGACGCTGCCGTTTACACCCTCACCGGCCGTGACGGCCTGCGCAGCCGGGTCATGTGCCTGAACGGCAGGGAACTTGTCCTGGGTGAAAACGACGCCCTGCCGGATCTGACCGGCGCGGAAGCGAAGGCCGGCACTTTGGAGCTGCCCGCCGCCAGCTGCACCTTTATCCTTCTGTAATCTTCCCGCTATACAGCGAATCCCCCGCCGCAGGCGGGGGATTCGCTCAGGCTGTTGAAAAACCCCTTCGGGGCTTTTCAACAAAGGAGTTGCAGTCTGCTGCGCACACTCCTTGTGCGCCTACGGCGCACAACTCCCACAAAAAGCAGCCTGAGATGTATTTTCTGCCAGGTACACGCCTCGGCAGAAAATGATATTAACTTTTATGCTTATCTGGTTAACTCAGCTTCCGCAAGAAACCAGGTTTTCTATCAGAAAGTATGATGCAAATGGGGGA